>NZ_JASCPN010000068.1:0-27893 GCF_029960155.1 Pseudomonas sp. PS01300
GGTCAAGCCCGCTCCCATACGGACCGTGCGAATCCTGTGGGAGCGGGCTTGACCCGCGATGGGCTGCAAAGCAGCCCCAGCAATCAGGTGGCCACCCGCGACGTCGACCCGATCACCGCCTCCAGCACACTGAAATCGATCCAGTCGCGTACATCGAAGCGCCGCGCAATGAAATGCCACCGATGCAGAAAATCGGTGAAATCCTGCAGCGCCTCGATCGAGCGACTGTCCAGCGTGGTCCGCAGGCGTCGGTGCGCGTCCTCGCCATACGCCGCCGCCACCCAGTACTCGCTGGTGTTGAGCTCGCGCGCCAGGTAGCGCCGGGTTTCATCGGGGTTGGCCCAGGCCCACTGCTCGGTACGCAGCACCACGTCGACGATGCGCGTGCACGCGCCGAAATGCTGTTGCAGCAGGTTCAGGTCAACAGTCAGGGTGCGCGGCGTGCCGTTGTTGGAACGGATCAGCGGGTCGGGGTGCGAGCCGGTGTCGATCACCACCCGCAGGCCGAACTCGTGGGCCAGTTGCAAGGCCGAGGCCCCCTTGAGGAAGATCGCGTCGATGTCGCCGCGCAGCAGCCCGATCAGTTCGTTGTTGCGCCGGCTCACCCGGTTCATGCCCAGGGTCACCGTGGCGCCATGCACATGGGTGACCTGCTCGTCGCTGTGGGTGCCGCCGTAGGGGTAGTCCACCAGCTCAACATCGGCCACGTCCAGGCCTTCGAGCCTGAGCGCGTTTTCCAGCCCGCGCAGGGCCTGGGCGCGGGTGAAGTCGATCTGCACGTTGGCCCACTTGGGCAGGCCGAAGCGGCGGTTCTTGAGGTCGCGCACGCTTTTCACGCCGCTGTCCTCGGTGGTCAGGATCAACTGCACCTCATCGGCCCAGCTCAGCCCCAGCACGCGGGTCTGCACGCCGCTGGCGTAGGCCCAGATCGCCGGAATGTTGCCGCCGTGGCGCACCGAGTTGGGCAGGTGATGGTCGTAGTGGGCTTCGCGCACTTCGCGCTCGCTGGACTCGCGCAGCGACTGGATCGAGGTGCCCATCGGCTGGAACGCCTCGGCCAGGCGCCCGGTCTGCACGGCGATGCCAAGGCCGGTCGGCACCGGGCTGTGGGTGTACCAGAGGGTATCGAGAGGGGTGGTCATAGGGGCATCGGATCCTTGATGGGTTGTCGTTGTTGCACCAGCGGCAGCACTTCCTGGCCGATGCGCAGGGCTTCTTCCAGGTGCGGGTTGCCGGCCAGGATGAAGGTCGAGAAGCCGGCGTCGCGGTACTCGGCCAGGCGTTCGGCGATGTTCTGGTGGCTGCCCACCAGGCCCACGGTGGGGCCGGGCTTGGCCTTGGCGAAACCGGCCCACAGGTTTGGCCCAAGAATCAGGTCGTCGAAGCGCTGGATGTTCTGGTGATAGGCGCTCTGGCGGGCGCCGCCGACCGAGTCGCTGGCAGTGCTGAAGGTGCTGGAGAGGGCGCTGGGCCTGCCGTCGAGCCTGTCGAACTGGCGGCGCAGGTCGCGCCAGGCGGCCTCTTCGGTTTCGCGGGCGAACAGGTCCACACGCAGGCCGAAGCGCACCGTGCGGCCCTGCCTGTCGGCCAGCTCGCGCACGCGCTCGATGTGCGGCCTGAGCTGCTCGATCGGCTCGGCCCAGTTCAGGTACACGTCGGCGTGGCGTGCAGCCACGTCCAGGGCCGGCTCGGAGAAGCCGGAGAAGTACACCCCCGGCTTGCGTACATGGCCCAGGTGCTCGGGCAGGGCGCCGTTGTCCAGTTGATAGACCTCGCCCTGGTAGCTGAAGTGCTCGTTGCGCCACAGGCCGTCGATGATGTCGAGAAATTCGCCGGTGCGCCGGTAGCGCTGGTCGTGGTCGAGAAAGTCGCCCTGGGCGCGCTGGCTGGCGGGGTTGCCGCCGGTGATGATGTTCCAGTCCAGGCGGTCGTGGCTCAGGTGCTGCAGGATGGCGGCCTGCTGTGCGGCGTAGGCGGGCAGGGTCCAGGCGGCCTGGAAGGCGATCAGAAAGCGCAGGCGGCGGGTTTCGCGGGCCAGTGCGGCGGCCACGATCCAGGGTTCGGGGCCGGTGGGCAGCAGGGCGCCTTCGAAGCCGGCCAGTTCGGCGGCCTTGGCCACCTGGGCGATGTAGTCGATATAGGTGAAGCCGTCGGGGCGGCCGTCTGCCAGCCGGCCGGGTGCGATATGGCCGTGCTGGTGGCTGAAGCTGCCACGGTTGTGCCGGTCGGTGCTCAATTGTGGCCCGTCGGTGCCCAGGGGTAGGCGCCAGAAGAATTCGGTGCTCATGGCTGTTCCTCGGTGAATGTGCCAGAGGTGGTGCAACCGTCATGCCACGCGGTGCGGGCCCGATTTTGCGGGGGGTGGGCTGCTGCACTGCTGCCAGGGCAGCAGTGCAGCAGCAGTGGGTGCGGCGGTTGCAGCACCAGAGCAATGCCCCCCTGTGGGAGCGGGCTTGACCCGCGATTGGCCCTAACCGGCCCGCGCATAGCTGCGATGCAGCGCCGCATACGCCCCACCCCTGGCCAGCAACTGCGCATGCGGCCCTTGCTCCACCAGGCGGCCCTGGCCGATCACCACGATGCGGTCCGCCTCGCGAATGGTCGCCAGCCGATGCGCGATGATGATCGCCGTGCGCCCCTCGCACAGCCGACGCAACGCCCGCTGGATGCGCCGCTCGGTATGCACGTCCACCGCCGAGGTGGCTTCGTCCAGCACCAGCACCGCGGGGTCTGCCAGGTACGCCCGCACCAGGCACACCAGCTGACGCTGCCCATGGCTCAGGTGCGCGCCCAGCGCCCCCACTTGGGTCGCGTACTGGTGCGGCAGGCGCTCCAGCACTTCATCGGCGCCCAGCTCGCGGGCCGCCGCGATCAGCGTCGCATCGTCCGCCCCCGGTGCTGCCAGGCGCAGGTTGTCGAGGATGCTGCCGGCAAACAGCACGTTGTCCTGCAGCACCACACCCACGTGCCGGCGCAACTGCTGCTGGCTCAACTGGCGAACATCGATGCCATCGAGCTTCACCGCGCCGCCGTCCACGTCATAGAAGCGCGTGAGCAACTGCACCAGCGTGCTCTTGCCATGCCCCGACGGCCCGACCAATGCCAGCACCTCGCCCGCCCGTATGTGCAGGTCCAGCCCGTCGATCACCGGCGTTGGCGCCTGACGCTCATAGGCAAAGCGCACCTGCTCGAAGCGCACCTCGCCACGCGCCCTGGGCAACGCCACGGGCACCTGCGGGTCGAGAATCTGCGGCGCGGTGTCCAGTAGCAGAAAGATCCGCTGCGCCGAAGCCGAACCGGTGGCATAGCGCTCGAACAGGTCGGTCAGCTCCTGCAACGGCCCCAGAAACAGCATCACGTAGAACAGGCTTTCACCCACCTGGCCTACCGTCACCGAACCCTCGGCCAGCCCGTAGCCACCCACCAGCACCAGCACCGCCATGCCCATCGCGGCCAGCAGCGCGGTGAACGGCGCGAACCAGCCCGAGCGCAGGCTGCCCAGAATCAGCGCGCGGTTGAAGTCGTCCAGCAGGCCCTGGTAACGCTGCAGGTTGGTCTGCTGCCGGCCGGTCTGCTGCAGCAGGCGCACGCCGCTGACGCTCTCCACCAGGTGGGCGGTGAAGCGGCTGCGGTTTTCCGCGACCTTCGCCCAGTTGCGCTGGGCGATACGCTTGAAGCCCCAGGTGGCGAGCAGCAGCAACGGCACGCTGCCGATCAGGCTGAAGAAGAACAGCGGCTCTATCAGCCACAGCATCACCGCCGCCAGGCTGCAGCGCAGCAGGGCGCCGAGCAGCTCGGGCGGGCCCTGGATCAGCAGCGGCTCAAGCGCGTCCACGTCGCGGTCGGCCCGCGAAATGATGCGCCCGGCGCGGGTGCGGTCGAAGTAGCCCACGCTCAGCGCCTGCACGTGCGCAAACACCCGCACGCGCAGGTCGTTGAGCACGCTGATCGCGGCGCTGCCGGCGATGTACTGCGACAGCCCCGCCAGCACGAAGCGCCCCAGCCAGCTTGCCGCCAGGCCCGCGCCCAGCCACAGCACCAGCGGCGGGTCCAGCAGCCAGGCGTTGCCGTCATGGATCAGCCCGTGATCGAGCAGCTCGCGCACGAACCACGGGCGCAGAAACACGGTGAACACCAGCACCAGCTCCAGGCCGATCACCCAGCCGATCTGCCGGCGCACCGGGCGCAGCAGCGGCAGCAGGCGCCGGAACATGCTGCGGTCCAGGGCCTTTCTTGCCAGCAATTCTTCTATTTCGATATCGCTCAGGGCAGTGCCCGCTTGCGGCTTAGCCATGCTCGATCCCCAGCAGTTCACGGTAGGTCGGGTTGCGTTGCAGCAGCTGCGCATGGCTGCCGCTGTCGGCAATGCCGGTACTGCTCAGCAGCAGCACGCGGTCGGCCAGTTGCACGGTGCTCAGCTTGCTGGCGATCAGCAGCAGGGTCGGCGCATGCCCATCGCTGCGGCGCTGGCGCAGGGTGTCGAGCACACGCTGTTCACTGATCGCGTCCAGCGCGCTGGTGGCGTCGTCCAGGCACAGGATGTCGGGGGCCGCCAGCAGGGCGCGGGCCAGGCACAGGCGCTGGCGCTGGCCGCCCGAGAGGGTCACGCCACGGTCGCCCAGCGGCGTGTCCAGGCCTTGGGGCAGGCGCGCCAGCATGTCCTCGGCGCTGGCCTGGCGCAGTGCATCGAGCAGTTGCGCGTCGCTGGCCGTGGGCGCACCCAGGCGCAGGTTGGCAGCCAGGCTGTCGGCGAACAGAAAGCTCTCCTGGGGCAGCACATGCACGCGCCGGCGCAGTTCATCCAGCGCCAGGGTGCGCACGTCGTGCCAGCCCCGTGCAGCGCTGCCCAGCAGCACGCGGCCCTGGTCGGCCTCGGTCAGGCGCGGCAGCAGGCTGGCCAGCAGGCTCTTGCCGGTGCCCGTGGCGCCCACCAGCGCGACCACCTCGCCGGGTTCTATCTGCAACGAGCATTGGCTGAGCACCGCATGCCCACCGCCGGGCGCTGCCACGCCGACAGCCTCCAGCTTCAGGCCCAGCGGCCCCGGGGGCAGCGACTGCTGACCGCTGACGATGTGTACCGGCGCATCGAGCAACTGCCAGATACGCTCGGCCGAGGCGCGCGCGTCGGCGAAGGTCTGCATCACCCGGCCGATGCCTTCGATGCGAAACACCAGGGTGGTGGCGATCAGCAGCGAGGTCACCAGCTCGCCGATGCCGATGTGCCCCTGGGCCACCAGCTGCGCACCGACCACCAGGATCCACACATGCCCCAGCGCCACCACCGCCTGCGGCAGCGGTATGCGCGAGCTGGCGTAGGCCAGCGCCTGGCGTGCATGCCCGGCAAACACCTGCACCTGCGCGGCAAAGCCCTCGATGCGCTGGGCCTGCAGGCCGAACGACTTGATCACCCGTACCGCGCCGATGCCTTCGGCCAGGTCCTGGTTGACCCGGTCGTAGGCGGCGCCCACGGCCCGGTCCAGTGCCACCAGGCGCTCGGTCTGGTGCACGAAGATGCCCAGCCCGAGCACGGTCAGCAGCAGCGGCCCCAGGGCCAGCCACGGGTCGTACCAGGCCAGCAGGCCGACGGTGGCCAGCACCACCAACGGGGTTTCCACCAGTTGGCGCCAGAAGCTGATCAGCGCATCGCGCACCTTGTCCGCATCGCGGGTGGTGCGGGTGACCATCTCGCCCATGCCGTGCTGCCAGTGGTAGCCCAGGTGCAGGGCCTGCACCTGGGCCAGCAGGCGCTCGCGCAGGCGCGTGAGCAGCGCCTGGCCGAGCACCAGCGAGCCGATGGCCGCGGCGTACTGCAACACCGCGCGGCCCAGCGCCACCGCGGCTATCAGCCAGAACCAGTGCCAGGCCAGGCGTGCATCCAGGCTGCCATCGGCCAGGCGCACCACGGCGGCGCCGGCACTCACGTCGTTCAGCGCATGGCCGATCAGCCATTGCTGCCAGACCAGCCCCAGGTTGATGAAAACGAACAGCCCGGCGACCAGGGCGAAACGCCAGGGCATTTCGCGGTAGATCGCCAGGCTGCGCAGCAGCGGGTGTCGAGGGCTCATGGAAAACTCGAGGCAAAGGGGAAAGCAGGCGCAGGGCAGGCCCCGCGCCCGGTGTTCAGCGGCTGGCGCCCGCGCTCTGCCTGGCGGCGAGAATGGCGGTGTATTCGCCCGGGTCGATGCCGTTGAGGTAGTAGTTGCCCACGTGGTGCAGGCGCCAGCGGATCGGGTCGTGGGTGGTGTGCACCCGCGCATTGCGCCAGAAACGGTCCAGGTTCCATTTGCTCAGCGAGGCGCTGGCCCCCAGCAGCGAGAAGATGTCGCTGGAGATCTTCAGCGAGGCGGCATCCGAGTGCGCCCGCGCGGTGGCTACCGAGAGAATCAGCTCGTCCTGCAGGGCCTTGTCGTCGGGGGCCAGCTCGTGCGCATCGAAGGTCCGTGCGGCATCGCGCAGCAGCGATTCGGCGGCGCGCAGGGCCACGGCGTATTCACCGATCTGGCGGATGATGTGCGGCTCTTCGCTGGGGCGCTCCACCTCGCTCTCCACCCACGGGCGCGCGTGCTGGTTGAGGTAGTCGATGCCGGCCTGCAGGGCGCCGGCGGCGATGCCGGTGTCGATGGCCGCGTGCAGTATCTGCGGGAAGGTCAGCCCGGTGCGCTTCATCGGGCCCTGGCGGCGCAGCACATAGCGCTCGTCCAGCTCGATGTTGTCGAACTGCACCGTGCCGCTCACCGAGTTGTTCTGGCCGAAGGCGTCCCAGTCGTCGAGCAGGGTCAGGCCCGGCGTGTCGCGGTGCAGCAGCACCCCGGCGCCGCCGTCGTCGCTGGCGGCGGTCAGCGAGATCCATTCGGCCAGGTACGAGCCGGTGGAGTAGAACTTGCTGCCGTTGAGCACCAGCTTGCCGTCTTCGCGGCGCTCGATGCGAGTCTTGAGGGCGAACTTGTTCTTGCCGCCGACCTCGGCCAGGGCGTTGCCCAGGCGCTTGCCGGCGAGCAGGTCGGCGATCAGGCGCTCGCGCACTTCATCCGGGTAGCCGCTGAGCACACCGCGCAGCATCACGTTGTGAATCTGCAGCAGTTGCCCGACACCGCCGTCGGCGGCGGACACGATGCGCACGGTCTCGACGATGGTCTGTACCGAAGCGCCCAGCCCGCCGAACTGCGCGGGCACGCCGATGGCGGTCAGGCCGCTGTCGGACAGCAGCTGGGCCTGGCGACGCGGCAACTGGCGGTTGTTGTGCCGGTCGCGGGCCAGCTCGGCGATCTGGCCGGCGATTTCATGGGCGGCGGCGATGGCCTGGGCGGCGCTTTCCAGGCGGCGGGGCGGGGTACTCATGCTGGGGCTTCCTTGAATGAACAGGTTTCAGGCCCTTGAGCAGGTTCTGTGCCACACGCCGCAAAGCCTTGTGCCACAAGGACTGCGGCCAGGTGCGGGCGGCGGGGTGCTGCTGGGGCAGCAGCGGGGCGCCGATTGTTGCTCTGGCAGCAGCAGGGCAGCTGCAACACTGCTGCCAGGCCAGCACCCGGTGTTCAGAAGGTCTCTAGAAAACCAACAAAAACAATGAGTTGGTGAGTTGGCACGGGCGCTGCAATGGCATGGCTACCTTCGCTTGATGGAACATGCCCATGTCAATCGCCGCTACCTTGCCGTTGCCTGCCGCACCGGCCCTCGAACAGATCTGGTTCACCCGCTGCCCGGTGCCGACCGCCTCCGGCATCGCCTACACCCTGGGCTGGCTGGGGGAGGAATTCGCCGCCGACGGCCTGCCGGTGGAGACCCTGCAGGAGGCCCGCCAGCTCGGCCATCACCACTACGATCACCAGTTGCCCGGGCTGTTTCGCGAGGGCGGCAACGTGCCGGCCCTGGCCGCCCGCGCCGCCGGTTCGCCCAGCCGCCTGATCGGCCTGACCTGGATCGAGGAATGGCAGACCGTCCTGGTACGCCCCGACTCCGGCATCCGCAGCGCCCGGGACCTCAAGGGCAAGCGCCTGGCGCTGCCGGCCTGGGGCGACAACCGCCCGGGCAGCATCGCCCGTGCCATGAGCCTGCATGGCTACAAGGGCGCGCTGAGCCTGGCCGGCCTGAGCTTCGACGATGTCGAACTGGTGGAAGTGGCGCTGCACAACCAGGACGACGCCCCCACCCCCGAGCAGGGCCTGCAGCGCCTGTGGTCGGGGCTGGACTACCTGGCCCGTGGCGAGGTCGACGCGGTGTACGTCAAGGGCGCCGCCGCTGCCGATGCAGCGCGCCGCCTGGGCCTGGTGGTGGGCATCGACCTGGACCAGATCAGCGACCCGCGTTACCGCATCAACAACGGCACGCCACGGCCGATCACCGTGCACCAGAGCCTGCTGGACAACCACTTCGAGCTGGTGGTGCGCTTCCTGGCGCAGACCCTGCGCGCCGCCGACTGGGTCAGCCACAACCGCGAGGCACTGCTGCGCATCCTGCAGGACGAGACCCGCGCCGGCGCCCAGGGCGTGGACGAAGCCTACCGTGGCGACTTCCACACCACCCTGGCCCCGGACCTCTCGGCCCAGCGCCTGGGCTACCTGGACATCCAGAAGACCTTCCTCAACCTGCATGGCTTTCTCGAAGCCGATTTCAACCTCGCCGACTGGGTCGACCCGCGTCCACTGCAAGCTGCCCATCAACTGCTGGCCCGGCGCGCCCGCGCCTGAACCAAGGAGTCCGCCATGACCGTACTGACCACCGAGCACCTGATCGACGCCGACCTCAAGGCCTTCATCGAGCAGGTGCTGCACGAGGCCGAACAGGCCTTCACCGTGTTCCGCGAAACCAACACCATCACCGCCGCCGGCACCGTGGGCTTCATCGAGCGCGTACCGGGCCGCGAGCTGCTGGTGTCGGTCAACTACCCAGGCCCGTGGGACTACCGCAAGCCGCTGCAGGCCACGGTCAGCGACTTTGCCGGCAACCTGGTGCATGGCCAGGGCAAGGGCGGGCTGGGCCGCTACACCCGGCTGTTTCGCGAAGACGCCGGCATCACCACGGTGTCCCACGTGCACACCCCGTACCTGGGCGCCTGGGCGCAGACCCAGCGCAGCCTGCCGTTCCACTACGTGCCGGTGCAGCGCTACCAGCTGGCCCGCGAGCTGCCGGTGTACATCGACCGGCGCCAGGACGAGGTCGACTTCATTCTCGAGCGCCTGGCCGAGAACCCCTACACCCCGGCGATTCTCGAAGCCAACGGCGGTGCGACCGTGTGGGGGCGCCAGGGCCTGCGCGCCACCGCCGAATTCATCCTGCTGCTGGAGGAGGGCGCGCAACTGCAACTGCTGGCCGAGTCCATCGGCGGCTCGCGCCCCTACGGCCCCGGCGTGCTCACCCAGCAATGGAACATGAGCAAGCTGATCGACCGCGCCCACGCGCTGGGCCTGGTCCCGGCCATCGACCGCCCACGCGCCTGAGGAACCTGCCATGGCCATCAAGATCCTGTGGTACCTCACCAGCCCCGACGGCCCCTACCCGTGGGAGCCCCAGGGGCGCTGGAAAACCGATTTCGCCCACCTCAGGCAACTGGCGGTGGCCAGTGACCGCCTGGGGTTCTACGGCGCCCTGCTGGGTTCAAGCCCCAACGAGAGCCTGGCGGTGTCGGCGGCACTGATCGATGCCACCGAGCGCCTGCGCTTTCTGGTGGCGCAGCACCCGGGCGAGCTGTCGCCGGCGGTGCTGGCCAAGTGGGCGCTGACCTTCGACGAGTTCTCCAACGGCCGCCTGCTGTTCAACGTGGTCAATGGCAGCGACGCGGGCCTGGCCACCCTGGGTGTGCATTACCCGCACGATGAGCGCTACCAGTTCAGCCTGGAATACTGGCGCGCCTTCCAGCGCATCTATGCCGGCGACACCGCCGGTTTCGACGGCCAGTACGTGCAGCTCGCGCCACGCCCGGCTGCGGCGGCGCGCCATCCGCTGGGCGGCTGGCACCCGCCGCAGCGCCTGGCGGTACCCCTGTGGGGCGCCGGCACCTCGGACGTGGGCGTGGCGCATTCGGTGCAACTGCTGGACGTGTACCTGAGCTTTGCCGACACCCCGCCCAGGCTGGGCGACAAGTTCCGCCGCGTGGCCGCCGAAGCGGCGAAGATCGGCCGCGAACTGACCTACGGCACGCGCCTGCAGGTCATCGTGCGCGAGACCGAGGCCCAAGCCTGGGCGCATGCCGAGAATCTGCTGCAACAGACCTCCCTGGCCACCGCCCGCGCCGCCATCGAGCGCCGCCTGCCGCCGGGCCAGACCCTGGACACCTTCCACAGCGACAACCCGCAGGTGCAGCGCAACGTGCAGAGCATCCGCGACGGGCGCCTGCCCACTGCGCGCGAGCTTGAGATCTACCCCAACGTGTGGACCGGCCCCAGCCTGTTCGGCTTCGACATCCTCGGCCCGTCGTCCGGCACCTACCTGGTGGGCAGTGCCGAGCAGGTGGCCGAGCGCATTCGCGAGTACCAGCAGCAGGGCACCTCGGCGTTCATTCTCTCGGGCTTTCCGCTGATCGATGAAGCGCACCGGGTGGCCGACCTGCTGTTCCCGCTGCTGGAACTGGACCACGGGTTCGAGATCCCGCGCCTGGGTGCGCGCACCGCTGTCGAGCCGGCCTAAGGAGCTGCCCATGCCTCATGAATTCTCGCGCCGGATCTTCCTCGGCAACAGCCTGGCCGTCGGTGGCGGCCTGCTGCTGGGCTCCAGCCTGCTGGGCGGCTGCGATGCCGGCGGGCCTGCCAGCAACGCGGCGGCCATCGCACGCCCGGGCACCCCGGTGCACGGCGGGCGCCTGCGCGTCGGCATCATCGACGGCGACCAGGCCGGCAACCTGGATGCACACAAGCCTTCCGGTGGCGGGATCATTCGCGGCTGGGCGCTGTACAGCAAGTTCTGGGAATGGAACGACGACGTCAGCACGCGCCTGGGCCTGGCCGAATTTGCCGAGCCCAATGCCGATGCCAGCGCCTGGACCATTCGCATCAAGCCGGGGCTGGAGTTCCACCACGGCAAGAGCATCGGCGCCGACGACATGCTGTTCTCGATCCTGCGCCTGACCGACCCGAAACTTGCCTCGCCATTTGCCGGGCTGGTGGGCGCCATCGACCGCCAGGCGCTGCGCAAGCTCGACGAGCGCACCATCGAGATCCGCTTCAAGCAGGGCCGCAGCTTCTTCCCGCTGGACGAGACCCTGATTGCCTTCGGCGGCATCGTGCCCACCGACTACGACCCGGTCAGCAACCCGGTGGGCGCCGGCCCGTACCGGCTCAAACGTTTCGTGCCGGGCCAGCGTGCGCTGTTCAGCCGTTTCGAAAACTACTACAAGCCCAACCAGCCGTACGCCGACGAGCTGGAGATCATCGAATTCAAGGACCAGGTATCGCGCGTGGCCGCCCTGCGTGCCGGGCAGATCGACATCGCCAGCGGCGTGCAGGCCGAGCACAGTGCCTTGCTCAAGGCCGACCCGCGCCTGCAACTGGTGGTGTCGCCCACCACCTCGTTCAGTGGCTTCAACCTCAACACCGCCAAGGCGCCGTTCCAGGACGAGCGGGTGCGCCAGGCCTTCCGCCTGCTGGCCGACCGCCAGGAGCTGGTGGGCCGTGGCCTCAACGGTTTCGGGCGCATCGCCAACGACCTGTATTCGCCAACCGACCCCACCTACAACCATGCCATCGCCCAGCGCCCCTTCGATCTGGTCCAGGCCCGTTCGCTGCTGCGCCAGGCCGGGCAGACCGACCTGCGCATAGAACTGACCACCACCGCCAACGAAATCAACGCTGCCCTGGTGTTCGCCCAGCAGGCGAAGAAGGCCGGGGTCCAGGTCAAGGTCACGCCGGTGGACGCCTCGGTATTCAACGGCCCGCAGAAGGAGCAGTGGCTGATGTCGCCCGGCTCGACACCGGCCCGCGGCTTTCTGGCCACCGGCCTGCACAACGATGCACCGCTGGCGATCTACAACCGCAGCAACTTCCGTGACGAGCGCTTCAGTGCGCTGTTCACCCAGGCCCTCGGCCAGCCGGATCTGGCGCAGCGCAAGCAACTGGTACACGAGGCGCAGGCCATTCAGCACCAGCGCGGCGGCCTGCTGATCTGGGGCTTCACCGACGTGCTGGACGCCGCCTCGAACAAGGTCGGCGGCCTGCACGGCGAACAGACCACCTTCGCCTCCTGGCGCTTTGACAGCCTGTGGTTGAACCATGCCTGAACCGTGCGCAACCTCTCATCGACTGCCGGCCTGGCTGCCCTGGTTCATCGGGCGCCTGGGCTACGGCCTGCTCACCGCCTGGGTCATCAGCCTGGTGGTGTTCATCGCCACCCAGGCGCTGCCCTCGGACCCGGCGCGGGTGATCCTGGGCCCCGACGCGCCGCTGGAGAGCATCCAGACCCTGCGCGAGCAACTGGGCCTGAACCGGCCGATCCTGCTGCAGTACCTGAGCTGGCTGGGGCAGGTGCTGCACGGCGACCTGGGCATCTCGCTGGATTCGAACCAACCGGTGGCCGGCATCATTCTCGCGCGCTTTGGCAATACCCTGGCGCTGCTGGGCGGCGTGCTGCTGGTGGTGGTGCCGCTGGCGTTGAGCATCGGCGTGAGCCTGGCGCTGCGGCGTGACAGCCGCCTGGACCGCTGGGCGCTGTCGGCGCTGATCTTTCTCAAGGCCACCCCGGGTTTTCTGCTGGCCATCGGGCTGGTGCTGCTGTTTTCCATGCCGCAGTTCAGCCTGCTGCCGGCGGTGTCGATCCTCGACCCGGACAAGCACCTGTGGCAGCAGCTGGAGTTTCTGCTGCTGCCGATCCTGGCCCTGAGCCTGTCGTCGCTGCCGTACCTGGCGCGGCTGGTACGCGCCTCGATGATCGAGGCGCTGGAATCCGACTACGTGAGTGCGGCGCGCCTGCGCGGGGTGCCCGAATGGCGCATCGTGTGGCGCCACACCTTGCCCAACGCGCTGGTGCCGGCGGTGCAGGGCGTGGCCCTGACCTTGCGCACTCTGATCGGCGGCGCGCTGCTGGCCGAGGTGATCTTCAGCTACCCCGGCATCGGCACCCAGCTCAACACCGCGATCCAGATGCGCGACCTGCCGCTGATCCAGGGCGTGGTGCTGGTGATCACCCTGGGCGTGGTGGCGATCAACCTGCTGGCCGACCTGCTCACCGTGCTGCTGACCCCCAGGCTGCGCACCGCGCGGCGGGCCACGCTGATCCAGCGCAACCGTCGCGGCATCCAGAGCTGGTGGCGCCGCCCGGCAGCCAAGGCCCCTTGAGAGGAAGAAAGCATGTTCAGTGCAAGTGTCTGGCGTGAGCCGCAAATTCGTCGGGGTGGGCTGGTGACCCTGGCCATCGTGCTGCTGGCGCTGCTGGGCCCGTGGCTGGCGCCGCATGCGCCCACCGACATGGTTGGCGGGGTGTACGGGCCGCCCAGCGGCGAGGCGCCGTTGGGGCATGATTTTCTGGGCCACGACGTGGTGTCGCGGCTGCTCGGTGGCGGTGTGTCGATCCTGTGGATGTCGCTGGCGGCCGCTGCCATTGCGCTGGTGCTGGGCACGGCGCTGGGGCTGCTGGCCGGGCTGTCGCGCCAGCGCCTGGACCAGGCCATCACCTGGCTGGCGGATGTGTGGCTGGCGTTTCCGGACCTGATCCTGGTGCTGCTGATCGTGTCGATGCTGGGGCGCGCGCCGTGGCTGATCGTGATGACCGTGGCAATTGCCTTTACCCCCGGCGTGATCCGCCTGGCGCGCGGCAGTGCGGTGGCGGTGGCCAGCCAGGAGTTCGTGGAGGCGGCGCAGATGATGGGCTTTTCGCGCACGCGGATTCTGCTGCGCGAGATCCTGCCCAACGTGCTCACGCCGCTGTTGGTGCACTTTGGCAACATGCTGACCTGGGGCGTGGGCATGTTGTCGGGCCTGAGCTTTCTGGGTTACGGCGTGGCGCCGCCGGCGGCGGACTGGGGGCTGATGATCAACGAGAACCAGGCCGGGCTGCTGGTGCAGCCGTGGGCGGTGCTGGCACCGGCGCTGCTGATCGGGGTGTTCGCCTACGGCACCAACATTCTGGCCGAGGGCATTGCCCGGCACAGTGCGGGAGAACGCAAATGAATGCGCATGCCTTGATGGCCTCTTCGCCGGCAACGCCGGCGCCTACAGGTTTTGCACCGTCTGTAGGAGCCGGCGTTGCCGGCGAAGCGTTGCGGGTCGAGAACCTGCGGGTCGAACTCGCCAGCGGCGCCGATATCATCGACCACATCCACTTCAGCCTGGCCCCCGGTGAAATCCTCGGCCTTGTCGGCGAGTCCGGCTCGGGCAAGACCACCCTGGCCACCGCGCTGCTGGCCCATGCCCGGCGTGGTGCGCAGATTGCCGGCGGGCGCATCGACATTGCCGGTGCCTCGCTGCTCGAGCTCAAGGGCGATGCCCTGCGCCGTGCCCGCGGCGGGCTGATCGGCTATGTTGCGCAAGACCCGGCCATGGCCCTCAACCCGGCGCTGCGCATCGGCAACCTGCTGCGCGAAACCCTGCTGGCCCACGAGCCGCAGCTTGCCCGTGCGGCCCAGGCCGACCGCCTGCAGCAGACCCTGGTGGACGTCGGCCTGCCCGGCGATCGCGAGTTTCTCAGGCGCTTCCCCCATCAACTGTCCGGCGGCCAGCAGCAACGGGTGATGCTGGCCCTGGCCTTCGTGCTGCGCCCGCGCCTGATCGTGCTCGACGAACCCACCACCGCCCTCGACGTCGGCACCCAGGCGCACATCCTGCAAACGCTGCGCAGGCTGTGCAAGGAGCAGGGGGTGGCAGCGGTGTACGTGTCCCACGACCTGGCCGTGATCAAGGACCTGGTCGACCGCGTGATGGTGATGTACGCCGGGCGCATCGTCGAGGTGGCGCAGCGCGAACGCCTGTTCGCGCGGCCCGCGCACCCGTACACCCTGGGCCTGCTGGCGGCGATTCCGGACGTGGCCCGCCAGCGCCCGTTGCAGGCGATTGCCGGCCATGCCCCGGCGCCCGGCCAGCGCCCGCAAGGCTGCGCCTTCGCCCCGCGGTGCGCGCGCCGCAGCGCTGCCTGCACCTCGCTGGAGCCGTCGCTGAATGCGCTGGACAGCGCGCAGCAGGTCGCCTGCCTGCACCCGCAACTGACCGCCGTGGCCGCGCCGGCGGTGGTGCCGGCAACGGTGCTCAGCTGCGCTGACACGCCGCTGCTGAGCCTGCGCGACCTCAACCTGAGCTACGACCGCCAGGTGCTGTTCGACCTGTCGCTGGACCTGTACAAGGGCGAATGCCTGGCGGTGGTGGGCGAGTCGGGCTCGGGCAAGACCAGCCTGGCGCGCACCTTGGCGGGGCTGGGCGATACCGCCCAGGCCGAGCTGACCTTCGATGGGCAGCCGCTGAGCCTGCTGGCGCGCCAGCGGCCCGCGGCCACGCGCCACCGTATCCAGTACATCTTCCAGAACCCGTACCGCGCCCTGAACCCGCGCCAGACCGTGGCGCAGTGCCTGCAAGCGCCCCTGGAGCACTTCTTCGGCCTCAAGGGTGCGGCCTGCCGGGCGCGTATCGACGCGGCGCTGGCACGGGTCGCGCTGCCCCCGGATGCGGCGCACAAGTACCCGCATCATCTGTCGGGTGGCGAGCGCCAGCGCGTGGCGATTGCCCGCGCGCTGGTGTGCGAGCCTTCGGTGCTGATCTGCGACGAGGTAACCTCGGCCCTGGACGTGTCGGTGCAGGCGGCGATCCTGGCGCTGCTCAAGCAGTTGCAGGGCGAGGGCATGACCCTGCTGTTCGTCACCCACGACCTGGGCGTGGTGCGCGCCATCGCCGACCGCGTGGTGGTGGTCAGGGAAGGGCGGATTGTCGAGCAGGGGCCGGCGCAGGATGTGCTGGACCACCCCCAGGCGGCGTACACCCAGGGCTTGCTGGCGCACTCGCCACGGCTGGGCTGAGCGGGCGGCCGGCGTGCATCAGCGCATGCACCAGCAGGCCGGTCAGCAACCCCCAGAACGCGCCGCCGATACCCAGCAGGGTGACATTGGCGGCGGTGGCCAGAAAGGTGATCAGCGCGGTCTCGCGGGTACGCGCATCGCCCATCGCGCTGGCCAGGCTGCCACCGATGGCGCCCAGCAGGGCCAGCCCGGCGAGGGTGGTGACGAAGGTGCGCGGCAGCACCATGAACAGGCTGGCCAGGGTCACGCCGAAAACCCCCACGGTGACGTAGAACACCCCGCAGGCGATGCCGGCGAGGTAGCGCCTGGCCGGGTCGGGGTGCGCGTCCTTGCCGGTGCAGATGGCCGCAGTGATGGCGGCCACGTTGAACGCATGGGCGCCAAACGGCGCCATCAGCAGCGACCCCAGCCCGGTGACCGTGATGATCGGGTTGGCGCTGGTGGTGTAGCCGTCGTTGCGCAGCACCAGCATGCCCGGCATGTACTGCCCGGTGAGGGTGATGACGAACAGCGGCAGCGCCACGCCGAACAGCGCGCCAAGGCTGAACTGCGGAGTTTCGAACACCGGCAGCGCCATGCTCAGGTGCACGCCGTGCAGGTCCAGGCGCTGCTGGGCCAGCAGCATGGCCAGGCCCGCCACCAGCACCCCGACCACGGCAAAGCGCGAGGTGAAGCGGCGCAGCACGGCGTAGGTGAGCACCAGCACGATCACCAGCAGCGGGTCGGCGCTGGCCCCGCCGAAGGCGTTGACCCCGAACTGCAGCAGGATGCCTGCCAGCAGCCCGGCGGCGATGCCGGCCGGTATCCAGCGCACCAGCCGCTCGAACACCCCCGACAGCCCCAGCAGGATGAAGCCGATGGCGCACAGTACGTAGGCGCCGATCACCTCGCCATAGGGTGTGAACGGCATGACCGTGGCCAGGAACGCCACGCCCGGGGTGGACCAGGCGGTGATGATCGGCGCGCGGTAGCGCCAGCTCAGCCAGGCCCCGGTCAGGCCCACGCCGATGCTCACCGACCACACCCACGAGGCGGTTTGCGCGGCGGTCAGGTTGCCCAGTTGCGCGGCCTGGAACACCAGCACGAAGGTGCCGCCATAGTTGACCATGACGCTGATCAGGGCGGCCAGGGTGGGTGAGACGAGGTCACGCGGGTGCAGGCGCGAAGCGGTTCGGTTCATGGGCAGGTCCTTGCGGGATGGGCTGGGGTGCCGAGCGTATCCGCGCCAGGGGTGGCCCGATCAGTCCACCTCGCTGGCCTGCGCCAGACCGCTGCGCACGCCGGAGCGCAGGGCCTTGGCCAGGCGTGCCACGGCACTGCCGATCTGGTGCGGGGTGAGCGCTGCGAAGCCCAGCAGCCAGCCGCCCTGTGCCGGCGGCGTGGCGTACAGGCGGCTGAGGCCGGGCAGGTGGATGCCCGCCCGCGCGGCCTGGCGGATCGTTTCGGCCTCGCTCCAGCCATGCTCCAGGCGGCACAGCATCTGCAGGCCGCCCGGTGGCAGCTGCGCGCTGGCGATGCCGCCCAGGTGCTGGTGCAGTGCCTCGGCCATGGCCTCGCGGCGCACGGCATACAGCGTGCGCATGGCGCGAATGTGCGCGGCGAAATGGCCGTCTTCGATAAACCGCGCCAGGGTCAACTGGGCCAGTTGCGGGGTGTGCCCGTCGAGCATGCTGCGCGCGTGGCTCATGGGCGCGACCAGGGCCGGCGGCAGCACCATGAAACCCATGCGCAGGCCGGGGTACAGCGACTTGGCGAAGGTGCCCAGGTAGATCGTGCGCTGCGCGCTGTCCAGGCCCTGCACGCAGGCGGTGGGCAGGCCGTCGTAGTGGAACTGGCTGTCGTAGTCGTCCTCGATGATCCAGCCGTTGCGCTCGGCGGCCCAGGCAATCAGGTCCAGGCGCCGCTCCAGGGCCAGGGTGACGCCGGTGGGGTACTGGTGCGACGGGGTGACGTAGACGGTGTTGGCGCCGCTGCGGTCGGCACGCAGCAGGTCGGTGCGCAGGCCGTGCTCATCCACGGCCACGGGCACCACCTGCAGCTGGGCCATCTCGAAGGCCTTGCGCGCGCCAAAGTAACCCGGGTCTTCGAGCAGGATCGGCCCGCCGGGGTCGGCCAGCACCTGCGCGCACAGGTACAGCGCCTGGCGCGCGCTGCTCAGCACCAGCACCTGGTCGGCGTGCACCCTGGCGCCGCGTTCCAGGTTCAGGTAGCGGGCGATGGCCTGGCGCAGCGGCGCGGCACCCAGCGGGTCGCCATGCAGCAGCACCTGGGCGCGGTAGTCCTTCTGGGCCTGGCGTTGCAGGCGGTCCCAGGTGTCGAGGGGGAAGTTGCGCGTCTCGGGCAGGCCGGTGGCGAAGGCCTTGACCTGCTGCTGGTCGCTGACCCCGCCGCTGGCCAGGATCGCCGCGCCACGGGCGCTGAGGCCGACGGTGGCAGGCGCGTGCTGCGGCGCGCCGGTGCGCGGGGGGCGTGCACCCAGCAGACGCGGCCCCAGGTGCTCGGCCACATAGCTGCCCGAGCCTGGGCGGCGGCAGATGCAGCCCTCCAGCTGCAGTTGCACATAGGCCATCTCCACGGTGTCGCGAGACAGTCCCAGGGAACTGGCCAGGGTGCGGGTGGCGGGCAGGCGGCAACCCGGCGGCAGTTCGCCGGCAAGAATGAGTTCGCGCAGGGCGCGCTGTACCCGCACGCGCAGCTCCAGCGGGGCCAGCTCGGCGGCGGCCAGGCGGATCTTCAGGGTGTCGAGTTGAAAACTGTGGGCCATGACGTCTGTGCAGTGAAGAAGGGCAGGCCGGCATGCTGACCTGCCAGGGCCCGGCTGTCCATGCCTGCCCTTGAACGGGGGAAGGTTACAGCGCGATCTGGTAGAGGATCGTGCCGGGGTTGACGGCCACACGGTTGTACAGCTGCTGGGCGCGATGGTTGGTCTGGTGGGTGTGCCAGTACAGGCGTGTGCACTGCTGCTGGTCGGCGGCGGCCTTGACCCAGGCGATCAGGTGCTCGCCGGTACCCTGGCCGCGCATCTGCGGGGCGACGTAGAGGTCTTCGAGGTAGCAGTAGTGGGTGGTCGACCAGGTGGAGCGGTGGATGACCCAGGTGACCATGCCGACCAGCTCGCCGTCGTACTCGGCCACTGCGGCGAACACGGGCTCGTCGGGGTCCAGAAAGCGCTTGAAGGTGGTGGCGTTGACGGCTTCGCCCAGGTCGACCTGGTAGAAGTCCTGATAGGCCAGCCAGAGCGGCAGCCAGGCCTCGAAGTCGGTGGGCTGGATGGGGCGGATGGCGAGTGATGCGGTACTGCTGGTCATCGCTGATGGTCCTCGTTGATGGCAAGGCTGCATGCCTCGCGACCTGCCCAAGCATAGGGGCAGGGCGCGGGCATCAACCGACCACTTGGAGGGCGGCGGGCAGTCCGCGTGCCTCAGGCCGCCAACACGCCGGCCAGCGCGACCAGCCGCTGTTCGACCGTGTCGCGGGGGCAGTGGCTCTGCAGGTAGCCGGCCTCGACGACAAAGTCGAAGTCCTGCTGCAGGGCATGGGCCAGGGCGTCGCGCCCGAGCAGTTCATCGACATCGATCTGCAGCAGGAAGCCATGCGGCGTGGAGGTGACATAGAGATGGGTGTGCACCTGCGGGCTGTGCCTGTGCAGCAGGTAGAAGTAGGGTTCGTCGGCACTGCCGGA
Organism: Pseudomonas sp. PS01300; assembly: GCF_029960155.1. NCBI lineage: Bacteria > Pseudomonadati > Pseudomonadota > Gammaproteobacteria > Pseudomonadales > Pseudomonadaceae > Pseudomonas > Pseudomonas sp. PS01300. The sequence goes on from NZ_JASCPN010000068.1 coordinate 19,605, forward strand.
AACCGGCACGTAGCCTTCGACCGACAGCGGTGCCAGTTGCGCCAGCCGCTGCGGGGTTTGCAGCCGTTGATGCAGGGCGAAGCTGAACAGCTCGGCATGGCTGCCACTCATGCGTTCCCTGGCCAGCAGGTACACCTGGTCGCGTTCGAAGCGCAGTTGGCGCAACGCGCAGTACCCGAGGGCCGAGGGGGTCTGGATCAGCACCTGGCGCCACGGCTCCCGCACCCGGGCCTGGTCGATGATGCGTTGCAACTGGGCCGGCAGCGGGCGGGTTTCGTCCAGTCGGTTCCAGAGGCAGAACAGCGTCACGCGCATGCCGTCTTCATTGGCCAGCAGGCGTTTCCAGGTGCCAGGGCCCGTGAGACCGTCGCCAAGGAACGAATGGTTGTAGCCGCGTTTGAGCAGGTAATCACCCTCGCTCAACAGCGCGCGCTCCCAGAGGAAGTCGTCGATTGCGCGTAGCCCGTGGTCGTCGAACATCTGCTCGGCCAGCGCAAGGCTGCTGGCAAAGTGTTCCTGCCAGGTGGCATGCGCGTGGCTTTGCAGCGCCCAGGCGGCGCTGCTGTGGTCGAGCAGAAAATCGATCTGGCCCTGGAAGTAGCCGTGCTGCTCGGCGTGTTCGAGCAGCGGCCGCCACTGGCTGTCGGCGACGATCAGTTTCGCCTTGGTGATTTCCTCGCGCACCTGGGTACCGCGAAAGCCGCCGACGGGCCTGTCGACGCTGGCAAAGTGCGCGAGGATGTCCAGCGCCTGCTCCAGCATTTCGCCGAGCCCGCTGACGCTGCGCTTTACATCGTCCGGCCCGTCGTAGCTGGCATTGACCGACAGGTTGACCACCAGTCGCATCCACTCGCCAAATGCCTGCGGTTGGCTGCTGCCATGGCGGCGCAGGAACATCGCATAGCCGCAGAACTGCACCAGGCGGGTGTAGTTCAGTGGCTGGTCGCTGATGGCGTGGTTGAAGAAGGCGACCTCGTCGAAGTAGTGCGCCGTGGGCAACTGGGTGGCGAAATTGCCGGGCCCCTCGCTCCAGGCTTCGAGCAACAGCATCAGGGTTTCGGAAAACGCATCATCGAGCCAGCCGTTGTCCTCGTACACCTGGTAGCTCAGGCGCTGCTGGCGGTTGCGCAGCTTGAGCAGGTCGGCTTCGTAGCCCGGCGCCTCGGGCGCGCGGGTGGCCGCGGCGACCATCTGCAACAGGTTCATCACCGCCTGGTCGAACAGGCGCATGGTCGCGGGGGCCGTGGCGTCATTGCGGGCGTTGCTGAAGTTCCAGAAAAAATCCGCCCAGCGCGTGTCCATGCGCCAGGCGAAGAAGGTCGCGGTGCTGACCGGCTTGCCGTGCATCTGCCGGGTGTGACCGTCGAACTGGGTGTGCAGGTGCCGTTCATAGCGCGCCTTGAACGTCTCGAAGGCAGTCAGCGGCATGCCGCGGGCGTTCATCTTGATGTACAGGTCGTCGGCCAGGCCGAAGTCGTCCAGGTCGAGGATCTGGAAGCTGATCACCGGCCGCTGCACATCGATCAGGCGGGCAAAACGGGCGGTGGCGGCGTTGTGAAAGCGCTCGTGCATGGCCTGCAGCATGGTCAGGCATGACTGGATGGTGGGGTCCAGGCGCCAGTGGCGAAAGTACCAGGGCTGGTCGGTGAGGTGCTCGATCAGCGAGTCGTCGGCACCCAGCGCGGGCGAGGGCGCATGCTGGCTGAGGGCGTCGAAGAACTCGCTGCTGCTGGGCCTGACGCTGTAGGCGAATCGGGCGCTGCCGTTGGCGTTGCAGAACAGCTGGGCGAAGGCTGCCAGCTCACCGTCGCGTTGCGCCAGGTACCAGTGCAGCAGAAACAGCGTGGTCAGGCGCTGCTGGCCGTCGAGCGGGACGAACTGGCGCTGGGGGTTCAGCGTGCCGTAGACGAAGTCCAGGTTCAGCGGCAGGCTCGGGTCGTCGGGCGGCAGTGCCAGGGCGCGGGCCAGGGCACCGAGGAACTCGCTGCGCACCTCTTCGGTATCGGCCCTGCCCTGGGCGTAGTCGCGCTGGATCAGCGGGATGCGGGTGCCGGCGTAGCGCTCGAACAGCTGGCCGAAGATGATCTGGCTGTTGGCGCTCATGCGTGCTGCTCCTGCGGGTCGGCGAAGAAGGCTATCAGGGTGTGCAAGAGCGCAAGCGCGTAGCCCTTGCGGTCCTGTTCGCCCCAGAACAGCAGGTGCTTGACGTCAGGGCTGTAGCATTTGAGGAACAGGTTGCGCGTGCACAGCGGCACGAACACGCCGCCCTGGTCCAGGGCCAGCAGGCGCTCGCGCTTGACCGCGAAGATCGCGTTCTTGTAGCTGCGGTTGGTCTTCTGGTCGAGCAGCGTGAGGTTGCCGATGCTGTCGTCGACCTCCTGGTTTTCGCCGAACGCCTCCAGCACTGCCTGGTGGAGCGCGTTGAAAGCCTCATCGTCTGCACCCTTGGGGTCGCCAATGAATGCCTCCAGGGCCTCGCGCAGGGGCCGGGTTTCGGTCTTGTCCGGCAGGTGCGGCAGGCAGCGCTGCAGCCATTGCTGTTTTTCCTCGGCGCCGTTGAAGCGGTGGGCGGTGACCGAGCGCACATGTTCGATGTCCCAGCGCTCCTTCTTGAAGCTGTCGAACTGGAAGCGCACGTTCGATTGCGGGTTCTGCAGCAGGCTGGCGAGGTTGAACAGCAGCAGGGTCGCGCGAATGGCCGATCTGTCCCGCTGTGAGTAGTCCAGGCCGGCGAGGAAGGGCGAGAGCGCATCGGTAATGGCGTCGCGGGTAGCCGGCTGGGGCAGCGGCGAGCCGGTCAGTTGCATGAACACGCGCTGGCGCAGGCGCTGTTCGAACTGGCTCTTGGGCAGGCCTTGCGAGAGGGCGAACAGCTCGGCCACGGCGACACCCTGCTGCACCAGAAAACCGATGATGTGGTAGAGCCGGCGGTCCTCGAACCATTCCTCCAGCAGCATGCAGGTGTTCTTGACCTGCTGCCATAGCGGTTGCGCCGAGGCGTCGGGGGCAGCCAGCCGGCGACTGTAGTGATGGAACACGGAGTAGCGCTGTCGGGCTGGCGCGCTTGCGCCTTCCAGCCGGGCTACCAGCTGGAACAGGAAGCCGATGCGGTTCTGCCCGGTGCTTGGCTGCTCGTTCAGGAAGTACCAGAGCGCGTCGTTCTGCAGGGCCTTTTCGAGTTGATCCCATTCGTGGGCGATGCGCAGTTGCTGGGGCGTTTCGCCCGAGGCGTCGTCGGCGTTGCGCTTGAGAAACAGCGCACGGATCAGCTCGTCGTCGGTCAGGGGGATCTTGCCGATGTTCAGGCGCGTGAAGGCGTCCACCGGGTTCTCGCTGGCGGCCAGCTCGTACCAGATGACCTTGGTGCGGTTGAGCAGGGTGGACTTGAAGTCGTCGACTTCGTTGTCGTGCTGATCGAACCAGTGCTCGATGCTGTGCATGGCCTGGTACAGGTGGAAGAAATCGACATTGCCGCGGGCCTGTTCGGCCGAGGGCTCGAGCAGAAAATCCGGCAGGTGCGGGCGGGTTTCGTAGCTGAGTTCGAACACCGGTGCGCGGTGTTTTTCTGTGAGCCGCTGGTTGAAGAAACGCAGAATCAGCAGCAGCGTGGTGAGGCGCTGCTGGCCGTCGACCACTTCATACTGGCCATTGTCGCGGGCCTTTAGCACCAGCGGCTGCAGGCAGTAGAAGTCGTCGTTCTGCGGGTTCTTGCGGTAGGCGAACTCGAGGATGTCTTCCAGCAGTTGTTGCACCTGCTCGGGTTTCCAGCGGTAGCCGCGCTGGTAGGCGGGGATCCAGAAGCGATTGACCGGGCTTTGCCTGTCCTCCCTGATCAGCTGGTGGACGGGCTTGGGCCGAAAATCGGGTGAGGTCATTGCAATGGTCCTTATTGCCGAGGGTGCGCAACAGCCGAGCGATGGCAGAGTGCCTTGGTAGGGCGAGGTTGGCAACGGAGTGGGCAGAAAAACCGCGTGGGCAGGTTTTGCTGGCGCTGCGCACCAGATCGCGGGTCAAGCCCGCTCCCACGGCCTGGCGGCCAGAGGCAGAGTCTGCCCGAAGGGCGTAGGAGCCGGCGTTGCCGGCGAACGAGCGCGAAGCGGTCGCAAGGCCTGAGTGCGCGGTGTGTCAGGCGAACCGCATGTGCAGGTTTTACTGGCGCTGCGCACCAGATCGCGGGGCAAGGCCCGCTCCTACGGCCTGGCGGCCAGAGGCAGAATCCGCCCGAGGCCTACATGCACGGTGTATCAGGCGAACCGCGTGTGCAGGTTTTGCTGGCGCTGCGCACCAGATCGCGGGGCAAGCCCGCTCCCACGGCCTGGCGGCCCGAAACAGATCATTGAGCCATGCATAATCCGCTTCTGCCCGCAGGGCGTGGGAGCGGGCTTGACCCGCGAATCGAGCGCGAAGCGGTCGCAGGGCCTACATGCACAATGCAGGCTTTTGCTGCGAGGCCACCGCGCCAATCGCCAGGGAAGTGCCCCTCACTCACCCCCCATCATCAGGTCCAGATTCTGCACCGCCGCCCCCGCCGCGCCCTTGCCCAGGTTGTCGAACACCGCCGCCAACAGCACCTGCTCGCCATTCTCGAACACCATCAGGCGCAGGTCGTCGGTGCCGTTCATCACCTGCGGGTCCAGGTACGTCAGCGCCTTGGCCTGCTGCAACGAAAGCACCTCGACGTGCTGCAATTGCGCATAGTGCTCGGCCAGGCACGCATGCAAGCGCTCCCCGGTAACACCCGGCGCCAGCAGCCGCAGTTGCACCGGGATGGTCAGCACGATGCCCTGGCGGAACGCACCATAGGCCGGCATGAACATCGGCCGCTGGCCCAGCCCGCTGTACTGCTGGATCTCCGGCACGTGCTTGTGCGCAAGCCCCAGCCCATACGCCTGGTATGCCGGCGCCCCGGCCGCATCCGGCCCCTCGTACAGCTCGACACCGGCACGCCCGGTGCCCGAGTAGCCCGACACGGCATGCAGGCTGGCAGGGTAGTCCTGCGGCAACAGGCCGGCATCGATCAACGGCTTGAGCAGGCCGATGGCCCCGGTCGGGTAGCACCCGGGGTTGCTCACCCGCTTGGCTGATGCAATGCGCTCGGCCTGCTGCGGGCTCATCTGGGCGAAACCATAGACCCACTCCGGGTGGGTACGGTGCGCGGAACTGGCGTCGATCACCCGCACCGCCGGGTTGCGGATGCTGGCCACCGCCTCGCGCGCGGCATCGTCGGGCAGGCACAGCATGGCGATGTCGCAGGCGTTGATCGCCTCGGCGCGGTGCTGCGGGCTCTTTCTGTGTTCGGCGGGCAGGGTCAGCAACTGCAGGTCGGTTCGGCCCTGCAGGCGCTGGTGGATCTGCAACCCGGTGGTGCCCTGGTCGCCATCGATGAATACAACGGGTGTGGCCATGAGTGTGCTCGCACGTGAAAAAGGTCAGGGCTTATCTTCGATGCGCGGTTAAGATAGGAAAAGTTGAATTTGGCAAAGGTCAGGTTCAGTTTTACTGAAGAGGCAACATCCATGCGTGAAATCAGCCTGGACCGTTTGCGTACCCTGGTGGCGATTGCCGACCTGGGGTCGTTCGCCGAAGCCGCGCGGGTGCTCAACCTGGCGCCGCCCACGGTCAGCCTGCATGTCGCCGAGCTTGAAGCACGGGTGGGCGGCACCCTGCTTTCGCGCACCCGTGGCAACGTGCAGCCCACGGCCATCGGCGAAACCCTGGTGGAGCGCGCCCGCCGCCTGCTGGCCGACGCGCAGCAGGCACTGGACGATGTGCAGCGCCAGGTGCTGGGCCTGGCCGGGCGCGTGCGATTGGGGGCGTCCACCGGGGCGATTGCGCAACTGATGCCCCAGGCGCTGGAAACCCTGGGCCATGCACACCCCGGCATCGATGTGCAGGTGGCGGTGCTGACCTCGCGCGAAACGCTCAATAAGCTCGCCGAGGGCTCGCTGGACATCGGCCTGGTGGCCCTGCCGCAAAGCCCGGTGAAGGGGCTGAGCATCGAGCCCTGGCGGCGCGACCCGGTCATGGCGTACCTGCCGGCACGCTGGGACTGCCCGGCGCAGGTCACGCCCGAGTGGCTGGCGACCCAGCCGCTGATTCTCAACGACAGCAGCACCGGGCTGTCACGCCTGACCTCGGAGTGGTTCAACGCGGCCGGCCAGCAGCCGGCGCCGCGCATCCAGCTCAACTACAACGATGCGATCAAGAGCCTGGTGGCTGCCGGCTACGGCGCCACCCTGCTGCCCAACGAAGGCTCCACGCCGCTGGCCGATGCGCGCATCGTGATGCGCCCGTTGCAGCCGCTGCTGTGGCGCCAGCTGGGCATCGCGCACCGCAGCGGCGAGGTGGAGCGTGCCACCGGCCATGTGCTGCAGGTGCTGTGGGGCTTGAGCGCGGGGTAGGGCGGGGCCGCGCAGACCTGTAGAATCCCCGCCAGGACCGCAAAGGTCACCCTGTTTCCGGAGCCAGACGCCGCATGCCTGTCATCACCCTGCTGCAAACACCCCCCGACGAACCGATCAAGGGCCAGATCCTGCAGATGGTGGTCGACTACCTGACCGACATCAGCAGCGTGGCCCTGCCGCCGAGCAACCCGCTGTACAGCCTCTACCAGTACGGTATCGGCTATGAGGTGCACCTGTACCTGGAGGCCCTGAGTGGCGCGCGCGGCATCCCGGTGGAACTGCTGGTGGCCACCGACGAGCAGGACCCCTCGCGGCTGCTGGGGTTCGTGCTGTACCTGCCGGTGCAGGACGACCCCCAGGCCTGTGCGGTGGCGTACATGGCGGTACTGGCCGGGCATCGGCGCCAGGGCATCGCCCGGGCCCTGCTGGGGCAGGTGCGCGAGCGCTACCCGCACGTGGAGCTGGCCTGCGCCGTGGGCAAGGTGGCGTATTTCGAGGCGATGGGCTTTCAGGTGCTGGGGGCACGCGGGCCGCAGGTATTGATGAACACCCGCGATCACGCCACCGAGGGGCTGCTGGCGGTGCTCGACGTGGCGCCGATCTACCGCACCCTTGAGGTCCAGCAGATTCACGCCTACCTGCTCAAGCAGCACGGCAAGCGGACCATGGTGGACGCCGAAAAGCAGCGCGACCGTCATCTGGATCAACTCACCCGCCAGGCCAGGGCATTTGTGCAGCAGCGCCTTGGCGACACGGGCGCGCAAGCCGCTGCCAGCCTGCGGCTGGTGTGAGGGTAGGGGCGTCAACCGGTGGATTTGTGCGCAGGGCAAGGAACGCCGGCCGGCACTGCGCATCCAAGCTCGATAGCGGCGCACAGGCAGGTATTGATAATGCGTCGCATCCCGTGGTGCTACGAAAGCAACACAAAATCCCGCATCATGGGCGCAGTTTGTTCAAGGGAGAGTTACATGCACGACTTATCATCCAGGCTGCGTCTGGGCGCGTTGGCGCTGGGCATGCTTGTCACCACGCTGGCGGTGGCGAGCGACGAGACGCAACTGGTCGAGTCGATCAATGGCTATCGCAGCCAGTCGCAACGTTGTGCCGAGCAGGTGTCGCTGGAGCTGCCGCCGCTGGCCAGCGACCCGCGCCTGGTGCTCCCGGCCAACGGTGTCGGTGACTTGCAACAGGCGCTGGTGAAGGCCTCGTACCCGATGGTCAGCGTGCAGGCCATCAGCCTGTCGGGGCCGCGCGATGCAGCGGCAGCGATGAAGGCGATCCAGGAGAGCTTCTGCAAGGTGGTGCTCGACCCGCAGTTCGTCGATGTGGGCGTGAGCCGCGAAGGGCGTGACTGGCGCATCGTGCTGGCGCGCCCACTGCTCAGTGCCAAGCTGGCGGAGTCGCAGGTGGAGGGGCAGAAGCTGCTCGACGCGATCAACAGTGCGCGGGCCCAGCCGCGCCAGTGCGGCGCCCAGGCCTATGCGGCCAGCGCGCCGCTGGCCTGGAATACCACCCTGGCAGAGGCCTCACAGGGCCATACGCGGGCCATGGCCAACGGCAATTTCTTCGACCACCGCGACCGTGACGGGCGCATGCCGGGCGACCGCGCCGAGTTGCAGGGCTACAGCTATCAGCTGATCGGGGAAAACATCGCCGCCGGGCAGGACAACGTGCGCAAGGTGGTTGATGGCTGGCTGGCCAGCGCCGGGCATTGCGCCAACCTGATGAACCCGCAGTTCAAGGAGCTGGGCGCGGCTTATGCGGTGGACCCCAAGAGCGATGCGGGGATCTACTGGACGGCGATGTTCGGGACGAAGTGACAGCATCGCGGGTCAAGCCCGCTCCCACAAGGCACACCGCCATCCTTGTGGGAGCGGGCTTGACC
>NZ_JASCPN010000069.1:0-27141 GCF_029960155.1 Pseudomonas sp. PS01300
CAGCCTGCAGGGCCTGGTGAGGCGGGGAATCGGCAGCCTGGAAACGGCCAGGGCGAACGCGCGTTCGCCCGATCAGGTCTAGCGTTTGGCCAGGCGCAGCTGGGTTTGCGGCTGCTCCTTGGGCAGTACGCGCTTGGCGACCACGTAGTGGCTCTGCCAGTAGGGCTTGTTCAGGGTATCGATGCTGACCCGCTTGCCGCGCCGTGGCGCGTGGATGAAGCGGTCGTTGCCCAGGTAGATGGCCACGTGGTTGACGCGGCGACTCTTGATGTTGAAGAACAGCAGGTCGCCGGGCTTGAGATCCTTGCGGTCGACTTTCACGCCGTGGCCGCTGGCCATGGCGTTGGAGGTACGCGGCAGGTCGACCTCGTCGATGTCGTTGAAGGCGTACTTGACCAGCCCGCTGCAGTCGAAGCCCTTGCTCGGGCTGCTGCCGCCCCAGCGGTACGGAGTGCCCAGCACGTTCACCGCGCGGCTGAGCACATCGCTGCTCTGCTTGGCCGGCATCGAGGCGACCTGGCGGGTGGTCTTGGCGACCTTGGAAGAGGCGGCGGACGAGGTGACCTTGGCGTGGGCGCCCTTGGTCGAGCGTACGGCTGCAGTGCTGGTGGTGTGCACGTTGAAGCCGTTGGGAAGACGTTGCTCACGGTTGGTGGCGTGGGCGGCCAGTGGCAATAAAAGGCAAACAGTCAGCCATGTCTTGAAAAAAGGTCGCATGGGCAGGGCTCTTGTTGGTTAAGCGCGCAACTTTATAACAGCTTTTTGATCGAATTCTGGTCCGTTGGTCGATTGCAGAGGCGCCATACGTCGGCTGAGCACGTAAAAGTCACATTTTTTTTTAGAAAATTTCTCTCTAAACCGTGGAGGCTATGAATGAACAGTTATCAGCAACAGGCGCAGCCCCAGGACACCCACAGCAAGGTCCTCGGCTACCTGCTGTGGATCTTCGGTTTTACCGGGTCGCACCGTTTCTACTACGGCAGGCCGGTGACCGGCACCATCTGGTTCTGCACCCTGGGCCTGCTCGGTATCGGCTGGCTGATCGACCTGTTCCTGATCCCGAAGATGGACAGCGAGGCCGACCTGCGCTTTCACGCCGGCCCGCTGGACTACAGCCTGGCCTGGATCCTGCTGACCTTCCTGGGGATATTCGGCGTGCACCGCATGTACCAGGGCAAGTGGATCAGCGGCGTGATCTATGCCTTCACCGGCGGGCTGTTTCTGCTGGGGGTGCTGTACGATTTCTGGACGCTGAACACCCAGGTGTCGCTCAAGAACGTGCAGGCGCGGGCCTGAAAGCAGGCGGCCCGCTGCTGCGGGCCGCCGAACATCGGGGTTACTGGCGTATCTGGCGCTGTTGCAGCAGCAGGTTGTTGAAGCCGCTGCCGGCCAGTTGCTTCTGCGCCACTGTCAGCTGTTCGCGATTGCTGAACGGGCCGACCAGCACACGGTACCAGGTCTCTTCCTTCACCGTACCGGACTCCACCTTCACCGCCTGGCCGAGCAGGATGATCTGCGCACGCACCTTGTCGGCATCGGCCTCTTTGCGGAACGAGCCCGCCTGCAGGTAGAACTGCGTGGTGGCGGCCGGCTTGATCACCGGCGGTGCCGGTGGCGGGGTCTGCCCCAGCAGCGCGGCCTGGGCGCGGGCGGTGTCGATCTTGGCCGCCTCGGCCGGGGTCACCGGTGGCTGCGCCGGTACCGGCGGGGTTTTCTCCGGCACGGCTTCGGGCGGCACGATCACTTCCGACTCGGGCAGCAGTGTGTAGAAGTCGTACTTGGGCTTGACCGGCTGCTGCGGGCTCGGCGCGGTCTTGTTCGCCTCGGCGATCTTCTCGGCCTTCTGCTGGGCTTCAGGCTTGGTGCGCTTGACCTCGTCGCGGCTGGGCTCGAGTTTCATCAGGAACACGATGAACGCACCGACCGTGAGGCCGATGGCCAGCCACATCCAGCCCGGTATCGGTTGCTTGGCCGGGGCCTGGTAGCGGCTTGCGCCGCGCTTGGGAGCAGGTTTTTTCTTGGCAGCCAACTTACATGCGCTCCAGGGTTTCCAGGCCAAGCAGTTCCAGGCCCTGCTTGAGGGTGCGACCGGTCAGGGCGGCCAGGCGCAGGCGGCTCTGCTGCTGTTCGGGTGTTTCTGCGGCGAGGATCGGGCAGTTCTCGTAGAAGCTGGAGAACAGGCCGGCCACGTCGTAGAGGTAGCTGCACAGTACGTGCGGGGTACCTTTTTCGGCGACGTTGTTCAGGATTTCGCCGAACTGCGCCAGGCGCGCGGCCAGGTCCTGTTCCTGCGGTGCCTGCAAGCGGATCTCGCCTTCGACCTGGTCGAAGCCCTTGCCCAGCTTGCGGAACACGCCGGCCACGCGGGTGTAGGCGTACAGCAGGTACGGCGCGGTGTTGCCTTCGAAGTTGAGCATCAGCTCGAAGTTGAAGCTGTAGTCGCTGGTACGGTGCTTGGACAGGTCGGCGTACTTGACCGCGCCGATGCCCACCACCTTGGCGATGGCGCGCAGTTCTTCTTCAGGCAGCTGCGGGTTTTTCTCCTTGACCAGGGCGTAGGCACGCTCCTTGGCTTCGTTGAGCAGGTCGATCAGCTTCACGGTGCCGCCGTCGCGGGTCTTGAACGGGCGGCCGTCGGCGCCGTTCATGGTGCCGAAGCCCATGTGCTCCATGTCCATCGGGTGGGTCACGAAGCCGGCCTTGCGGGCCACCGCGAACACCTGCTGGAAGTGCAGGGCCTGGCGCTGGTCGACGAAGTACAGGGCGCGGTCGGCCTTGAGCACGCCGCTGCGGTAGCGCACGGCGGCCAGGTCGGTGGTGGCGTACAGGTAGCCGCCGTCGGCCTTGACGATGATCACCGGCAGCGGCTCGCCCTCGGCGTTCTTGAACTCGTCGAGGAACACGCACTGAGCGCCGTTGCTTTCCACCAGCATGCCCTTGGCCTTGAGGTCCTCGACCACATTGGCCAGGTCGTCGTTGTAGGCGCTTTCGCCCATCACGTCGGCCATGGTCAGCTTGACGTTGAGCAGCTCGTAGGTCTTCTGGCAGTGCGACAGCGAGATGTCCTTGAAGCGGGTCCACAGCTTCAGGCACTCGGGGTCGCCGGCCTGCAGCTTGACCACCAGGCCACGGGCGCGGTCGGCGAACTCGCTGGACTCGTCGAACCGCTTCTTGGCGGCGCGGTAGAAGTTCTCCAGGTCCGACAGCTCTTCGCTGGTGATCGGGTTCTCTTCCAGGTACGCCATCAGCATGCCGAACTGGGTGCCCCAGTCGCCCACGTGGTTCTGGCGTACCACATCGTCACCGAGAAACTCCAGCACACGGGCCACGGCGTCGCCGATGATGGTCGAGCGCAGGTGGCCGACGTGCATTTCCTTGGCCAGGTTGGGCGCCGACATGTCGATCACGACCTTCTGCGTGGCGCCGGCCTTGTGCACGCCGAGCCTGGCGTCGGCCAGTGCGGCATCCAGGCGCGAGGCCAGGGCCTGGGTGTTCTGGAAGAAGTTGAGGAAGCCCGGGCCTGCGATCTCCACCTTGCTGACCTGCGGGTCGGCGGGCAGGGCGGCGATGAGTTTCTCGGCCAGGTCGCGCGGCTTGAGGCCGGCGGGCTTGGCCAGCATCATCGCGATGTTGCTGGCGAAATCGCCGTGGGTCTTGTCCCGGGCGTTTTCCACCTGGATCGCCGGCGTCAGCCCGTCAGGCAGCACACCGTCGTTGACGAGTTGGGTGAGGGCTTGCTGGATCAGCTGGCGAATGGTGTCTTTCATGGGCTTCTCTTTCGACCGCAAGCGCGGCGGCGCCTGGATGCGCAGGTGGAAAAACTGGGTATTATCCGTTGCCGGGGCGAGGTTGCCAACCTTTAGGGCCCTTTGGCCAACAATGCAGGCTCTGCAGAGGGCCAGGGCTCATCAAACCTGTAGGAGCCGGCGTTGCCGGCGAAGCGGTCAGTACAGGTCGACCGGGTCCACATCCAGCGACCAGCGCACCTGTCGCCCGCTCGGCATCTGCTCCAACACTAACAGCCAGGCGCTCATCAGACGATGCAAGGATGCCCTTGCATTGGCCTGCAACAACAATTGCGCACGAAAACGTCCCGCCCGTCGCTCCATCGGCGCCGGCACCGGGCCCAGCAGCTCGATGCCGTGCAGGTCGTGCTCTGCCAGCAACTGCTCGGCGGCGCTGCAGGCCTCGTCGAGAAAGCTCTCGGCCTGCCCCGGCTTGTGCGCCTCGGCGCGCAGCAGCGCCAGGTGCGCGAAGGGCGGCAGGCCGGCGGCGCGGCGCTCGCTCAGGGCCTGTTCGGCAAACGCGAAATAGCCCTGCTCGGTAAGCTGTACCAATAGAGGATGATCGGCCAGGTGCGTCTGGATGATCACCTTGCCTGGCTCCTCTGCACGCCCGGCACGCCCTGCCACCTGCACGATCAGTTGGGCCATGCGCTCGCTGGCGCGAAAATCCCCGGAGAACAGCCCGCCATCGGCATCCAGGATCGCCACCAGGGTGACCCGCGGAAAGTGGTGCCCCTTGGCCAGCATCTGGGTGCCGACCAGGATGCACGGCTCGCCGCGCTGCACTGTGGCGAACAGCTGGTTCATCGCGTCCTTGCGCGAGGTGCTGTCGCGGTCCACGCGCAGCACCGGGACATCCGGAAACAGAATGCTCAGGCGCTCTTCGGCGCGCTCGGTGCCTGCACCTACCGGGCGCAGGTCCACATGGTTGCACTGCGGGCACTGGCGCGGTACGCGCTCGTCATAGCCGCAGTGGTGGCAGCGCAGTTCGCCGGAGCGCTGATGCACGGTCATGCGCGCATCGCAGCGCGGGCATTCCGACAGCCAGCCGCAGTCGTGGCACAGCAGCGTGGGGGCAAAGCCGCGACGGTTGAGGAACACCAGCACCTGCTGGCCTGCGGCCAGGGTCTGGCCGATGGCCTGTTGCATCGGCCCGCTGATGCCGCTGTCCAGCGGCCGGCTCTTGACGTCCAGGCGCAGGAAGCGCGGCGCCTTGGCGCCGCCGGCGCGGTGGTTCATGCGCAGCAGGCCGTAACGGCCGGAGTAGGCGTTGTGCAGGCTTTCCAGCGATGGCGTGGCCGAGCCCAGCAGGATCGGGATGTGCTCCTGGTGCGCGCGCACCAGGGCCAGGTCGCGGGCGTGATAGCGCAGGCCTTCCTGCTGCTTGTAGGAGCCGTCGTGCTCCTCGTCGATGATGATCAGGCCCGGGTTCTTCATGGGCGTGAACAGCGCCGAGCGGGTGCCGATGATGATGTCGGCCTCGCCATCACGGGCCGACAGCCAGGCTTTGAGGCGTTCGCGGTCGTTGACTGCCGAATGCAGCAGGGCAATGCGCGCATTGAAGCGCTGCTCGAAGCGCGCCAGGGTCTGCGGCCCGAGGTTGATCTCCGGAATCAGGATCAGCGCCTGCTTGCCGGCCTCCAGGGTTTCGCGGATCAGTTGCAGGTAGACCTCGGTCTTGCCGCTGCCGGTGACCCCGGCCAACAGAAAGGCATGGAAGCTGCCGAACCCTGCCTGCACCGCATGAAACGCCGCCTTCTGCTCATCGTTGAGCGGCAGTTCGGGCTGTGCCAGCCAGTGTTCGTGGCGCGCCGGCGGGGCATGCCGGCGTACCTCCACCTGCACCAGCTCCTTGGCCAGCAGCAGGTCGAGGCTGTCCTTGCTCAGTTTGAGCTTACTCAGCAGGCCGTGGGCCACGCCGTGCGGATGCTGCGCCAGGGTGGCCAGGGCATCGCGCTGGCGCGGTGCGCGGGCGATGCGCGGGTCGTCGTGGCGCGCCCCCGGGGCCACCTGCCAGAAGCGTTCCTGGTGCGCTTCGGCCGGCTCGCCCTGGCGCAGCAGCACCGGCAGCGCCCAGCTCAGGGTGTCGCCCAGGCTGTGCTGATAGTATTGCGCGGTCCAAACGCACAGCTTGAACAGGGCTGGCGGTATCGGCGATACCGGGTCAAGCAGGGCGATGGCAGGCTTGAGTTTGTCGGCGGGCACCTCGCTGTGCTCGCACACCTCCACCAGGATGCCGATCATCTCGCGGCGCCCGAACGGCACGCGCAGGCGCATGCCGGGGGTGAATGCGGTGTGCGCCATGCTTGCCGGGGCCCTGTAGTCGAACAATCGCCGCAGGGGCGAGGGCAAGGCAAGGCGAAGGATGACGTCGGACACGCGCAGGGTCTCTGAAGGGCAATTCGGTAGCCGCCGAGCCTAGCAGACGACAGTCGGTACAAGCGACAACTTGCGCTGATGGCATGCTCTGGTATTATTCGCCGCCTAATTACGTGCGGTATTCAACAATGGTGTTGGGTGGCGGCACGCAGTCGAGGAAGTGACCATGAAACCAGAAATTCATCCGAATTATGAAGCAGTCGCAGTCACCTGCAGCTGCGGCAATGTGTTCCAGACCCGTTCGACCCTGTGCGCCCCACTGGCCACCGACGTCTGCAACGAGTGCCACCCGTTCTACACCGGTAAGCAGAAAGTGCTGGACACCGGCGGCCGCGTACAGAAGTTCGCCGACCGTTTCGGCATGTTCGGTGCCAAGAAGTAAGACGGCGCGAAGCTGGCCCCATGGGCTTGGCAATGCTGTTGAAGAAGAAGGCGTCCCTGGTGGGCGCCTTTTTTGTGGCCGCGATCTGGCAGTTGCCGGCGCAGGCGCTGTGTACGCTGCCGGCCGACGCGCAGCGCGAGGTGCAGAGCGTTGCGGTACGCCAGGTGATCGACGGCGATACCTTGCGTCTGAAGGATGGGCGCAATGTGCGCCTGATCGGCATCAATGCTCCCGAGATCGGGCGCAAGGGGCGGCCCAGCGAGCCCTATGCGGTGGCCGCGCGCCAGCGTTTGCAGGCCCTGGTCAAGGCCAGTGGCGGGCGGGTCGAGCTGCTGCCGGGTACAGAGCCGCGCGACAAATACAAGCGCACCCTGGCCCATGTGTTCGACCGCTCTGGTCACAATCTGGAAGAACAACTGCTGGGCGAGGGTCTGGGTTATCGCATCGCGGTAGCGCCCAACACCGCCCTGCGCGACTGCCATCAACAGGCTGAACAGGCCGCCCGCAGCGCCCGCGCGGGGCTGTGGGGCCAGCCGCCGGTGATTGCGCCGGGGCACCTGCGCCAGGCCGGTTTTGCGCTGGTCGCTGGCCAGGTTCAGTCGGTCGAGCACAGGGGTGGCGCCATCTGGATCGAGTTGGGCCATTCGCTGGTGCTTCAGGTGCCGGCCAGGTTGTCGCGCAACTTTGCGACTGATTTCACCGACGGCCTCGAAGGCCGACGCGTCGAAGCCCGCGGTTGGGTGCTGGATCGTTCCCGCAAGGGCGGGCTCAAGCCGGGTCAGGCGCGCTGGATGCTGCCACTCACCGACCCGACGATGCTGGAAAGACAATAAAGATAATAAATTGTGAACATTTTAAAAATGGATTGTACACACTGAAAGCCTTGCGGGCTGCGGCTCTTGGCTTAAAGTCGTAGGCTAAAGGCCTTGACACAAGTGACCGGGCAGTCTTGTCGGCCCATTGCTCTTTGCGTATCCTCGGCGGTCCGTCAGAACAGTAAAAGCGGAATGCCCATCATGTCAGATTTGAAAACTGCCGCTCTCGAATACCATGCTCAGCCTCGTCCGGGGAAACTGAGCGTAGAGCTCACCAAACCGACCGCGACTGCTCGCGACCTGGCGCTGGCCTACAGCCCGGGTGTTGCCGAGCCAGTACGTGAAATCGCCCGTGACCCGGAGCTGGCCTACCAGTACACCGGCAAGGGCAACCTGGTAGCAGTCATTTCCGACGGCACCGCCATCCTCGGCCTGGGCAACCTGGGCCCACTGGCGTCCAAGCCGGTGATGGAAGGCAAGGGTGTTCTGTTCAAGCGTTTCGCCGGTATCGACGTGTTCGACATCGAAGTCGATGCCGAAAGCCCGCAGGCCTTCATCGACACCGTCAAGCGCATCTCGATCACCTTCGGCGGCATCAACCTGGAAGACATCAAGGCACCCGAGTGCTTCGAGATCGAGCGCGCGCTGATCGAGCAGTGCGACATCCCGGTGTTCCACGATGACCAGCACGGCACCGCGATCGTGACCGCGGCCGGCATGATCAACGCCCTGGAAATCGCGGGCAAGACCCTCGCCGATGCCAAGATCGTCTGCCTGGGCGCCGGTGCTGCGGCCATCTCCTGCATGAAGCTGCTGGTGAGCATGGGCGCGAAGATCGAAAACATCTTCATGGTCGACCGTACCGGCGTGATCCACGCTGGCCGTGACGACCTGAACCAGTACAAGGCGGTGTTCGCCCACGCTACCGACAAGCGCAGCCTGGCCGATGCCCTGGAAGGCGCTGACGTGTTCGTCGGCCTGTCCGGTCCGAACCTGCTGAGCCCTGAAGGCCTCAAGTCGATGGCACCGAATCCGATCGTGTTCGCCTGCTCGAACCCGGACCCGGAAATTTCGCCGGAGCTGGCCCACGCCACCCGCAGCGACGTGATCATGGCCACCGGTCGTTCCGACTACCCGAACCAGGTCAACAACGTACTGGGCTTCCCGTTCATCTTCCGTGGTGCCCTGGACGTTCGCGCCAAGCGCATCAACGAAGAGATGAAGATCGCTGCCGCCAACGCCCTGAAAGACCTGGCCAAGCTGCCGGTGCCCAAGGAAGTCTGCGCTGCCTACGGCGTCGACGCGCTGGAATTCGGTCGTGAGTACATCATTCCGAAGCCGATGGACGCACGCCTGATCACCGTGGTTTCCGATGCCGTGGCCAAGGCTGCGATCGAAAGCGGTGTGGCGACCCTGCCGTATCCGAAGAACTACCCGCTCAAGAGCGTGGATGACGTGTTCAACGGCTGAGCCGTTGTAGCGTTGTAGCAAAAAGCCCCGGCTCGCGAGAGTCGGGGCTTTTTGTTTGGGGCTGGTAATTGTGCTGGCCAATGGGCTGCAGGGCAGCCCCCGGGTTACCCCATCAGAACAGATCGATCGGCGCCGACTCGTCCGCCGGCAGCGGGCTGCCTGGCGCACTGCCACCCAGCTCGTTGACCGACGGCGGGGTGTCTTCGGCCTTGAACAGCTCGAAGTACGCATCAGGCGTGCTCGGCGTGGCCGCACGGCCGCTCACCGGGTCCACCCGCAGGCTGAGGATGCCTTCAGGCTGCGGCAGCGTGTGCATCGGCTTGTCCTTGAGCGCGGCGCCCATGAAGCTCATCCAGATCGGCAGCGCCACGGTACCGCCATACTCGCGACGGCCCAGGGTCTCGGGCTGGTCGAAGCCGCTCCATACGGTGGTCACGTAGTCGGCGTTGTAGCCGGAGAACCACGCATCCTTGGACTCGTTGGTGGTACCGGTCTTGCCCGCCAGGTCGGTGCGCCCCAGCGCCAGGGCACGTCGCCCGGTGCCACGCTTGATCACGTCCTGCAGCATGCTGGTGAGGATGTAGCTGGTGCGTCCGTCGATGATCTGCTCGGCCACCGCCGGCACCTGCGGCGCCACCGCACTCACGTCGGCGCCCAGTGCCGCATCGGTGACGATCGGCGTTTCGGCGGCGCCAATCCCGGCCTCGTCCTGATGCCCCCGAGGCACGCTGGGCGGGTTGGCGGTGAACAGCGTCTCGCCATTGCGGCTTTCGATGCGGTCGATCAGGTACGGGGTGATCTTGTAGCCGCCGTTGGCAAACGCGCTCCAGCCGGTGGCGATCTCCATCGGCGTGAGGGTCGCGGTGCCCAGCGCCAGCGACAGGTTGCGCGGCAGGTCCTGCTTGTTGAAGCCGAAACGGGCGATGTAGTCGATGGTCTTGTCCACGCCCATGGCCTGCAGCAGGCGGATCGATACCAGGTTGCGCGACTTGTACAGCGCCTCGCGCATGCGGATCGGGCCAAGGAAGGTGTTGGTGTCGTTCTTGGGTCGCCACACCTTGTCCAGGTACTCGTCGACGAACACGATGGGGGCGTCGTTGACCAGGCTGGCGGCGGTGTAGCCGTTGTCCAGCGCCGCGCTGTAGACGAACGGCTTGAAGCTCGAGCCCGGCTGGCGCTTGGCCTGCATGGCGCGGTTGTAGTTGCTCTGCTCGAACGAGAAGCCGCCCACCAGAGCGCGGATGGCGCCGTTGTTCGGGTCCAGGGTCACCAGTGCGCTCTGGGCGCCCGGCACCTGGCTGAACTTCAGTTCGCCTTCGCCGGTGCGTTGCACGCGGATCACGTCGCCGACCTGGGCCACATCGCCCGGCTGCTGCGGGGCGCGGCCCTGGCTGTTGGTGTTGAGGAATGGGCGGGCCCATTTCATGGTGTCCCAGGCCACGGTCTCGGTCTGGCCCGACTTGGTCAGCACCTGCAGGCCGGTCTTGTCGACCTGGGTGACGATGGCCGGTTCCAGCCCGCCCAGTGGGCGCAGCTTGGTCAGTTCCTGCAGCCAGGCGGCCTGGGTCTTGCCCGGCAGGCGCGACTCGGGGCCGCGGTAGCCGTGGCGGTGGTCGTAGGCACTGAGGCCATCGAGCACGGCGCTGTTGGCCATTTCCTGCAGGTCGCTCGGCACCGTGGTGGTCACGCGGAAACCTTCGGTGTAGGCGTCGCTGCCGTAGCGGCCGACCATCTCGGCGCGGGCCATCTCGGCGATGTACGGGGCATTCACCTCGGGCGTCGGCACGTGGTAGCTGGCGTTGATCGGTTCGGCCAGGGCAGCCTGGTAGCTGGCTTCGTCGATCTTGCCCAGCTTGTACATGCGCCCCAGGATCCAGTCGCGGCGTTCCTTGGCGCGCGTCGGGTTGGCCAGCGGGTTGAAGCGCGACGGTGCCTTGGGCAGGCCGGCGATCATCGCCATCTGCGCCAGGCTCACGTCACGGATCGACTTGCCGTAGTACACCTGCGCTGCGGCTTCGATGCCGTAGGCACGGTTGCCCAGGTAGATCTTGTTCACGTACAGCTCGAGGATCTCGTCCTTGGTCAGCTCGCGCTCGATCTGCAGGGCCAGCAGGATTTCGTTGGTCTTGCGCGAGAAGCTGCGTTCGCTGCTGAGGAAGAAGTTCTTCGCCACCTGCATGGTGATGGTGCTGCCGCCGGTCTGGATGTGTCCGGACTTGAGCAATTGTGTTGCAGCGCGCATCAGGCTGCTGGGGTCGACCCCATAGTGATTGGCGAAGTTGTCGTCTTCGGCGGACAGCAAAGCCTGGATGAAATGCGGGGGAATGTCGGCGAAACGGATGGGAGAACGCCGCATCTCGCCGAACTCGGCAATCAGCTTTCCATCGCTGCTGTATACCCGCAAAGGGATCTGCAACTGGATGCTTCTCAGGGCCTCTACCGAGGGCAGGCTGGGGCTAAGATACAGAAACGCGCCGCTCAGACCGAGCACGACGGCACAGATGACTGCGACGAAAGACCACCAGAAGAACTTCAGCAGGCGTATCAAGGCTTTGGGGTGTCCAGTTTGAAATATGGATTGAGCGCAGGGCTGATCGACGAGAAAAAACGCTGGGCATTATAAGCAATTTTCACTGTGCCGCGTGGGTTGCGCGGTGCACGGGCTGACCGGTGCCCTGTCTGGGGGCCGGTCGAAGCAGGCGGATGCCAGGGAAAGCCAATGTTTGGACGTTTCGGCAAGGATGCCGGTTCACTGCTGGGTATCGATATTTCATGTTGCGCGGTGCGATTGCTGCAGCTGCGGCAGGTGGCAGGGTCCTTCGAGGTGCGTGCGCAGGCCGTGCAGACGCTGGCGGCGGGCGTGCTGCAGGACGGCCGGGTGGCCGACCCGGCACAGCTGGCGCAGGTGCTGGGCGATGCCCTGGCCCGCAGCGGTGCCACCTTGCGCGAGGCGGCGCTGGCGATTCCGGCCGCGGCCGTGCTGAGCAAGACCGTGCAGGTGCCGGCGGGGCTGGCAGAGGATGCCCTGATTGCTCGCCTGTGCCATGAGGCCGAACCTTTCATACCCTTTGCCCTGGACGAGGCGGCCTTTGATTTCGAGTGCCGCGGCTCGGTCGCGCACGACCCGTGCTACGAGGCGGTGGGGGTGTATGCCTGTCATCAGGGCTGGCTCGATGGGCTGGAGGCGGCACTGGAGCTGGCAGGCCTGCGTGCGCGGGTGGTCGAGACCGACAGCCTGGCGTTGTTGCGCGCGGTCGGGGCGGACGATGACGCGGTCGCCGTGGTGCGGGTCGAGCCAGGGCACTGGGCGCTGCATGCACAGCACCAGGCATGGCGTGCCGACGCGGGTGCAGCGGCCGATGTGCCGCAGGCGTTGGCTGCCTGCATCGAACGCTGGTTGCAGGCCCTGGAGGACCCGGCACCGGCGCGGCTGGTGCTGACCGGGGCGGCTGCCGATTCGGCCCGGGCGCTGGAAGTGCAGCGTCGGCTGGGTATCGAAACCACGGTGTTCGATGCCGCCGAACCCGCGCTGGCGCTGGCCTATGGGCTGGCGATGAGGCGTGCCCCGTGAGGCGCGATATCAACCTGCTGCCGTGGCGGGCCTGGCAACGCCAGCGCAGTGTGCGGCAGTTGCAGGGGTTGATGCTGGTGGCTCTGCTGCTGGGGCTCGCCATCGTGGTGCTGCTGGACCGGCATGGCGCCTATCGCCTGGCGCAGCAGGGGCAGGCCAATGCGGCCCTGCGCGATGCCATCGCACGGCTTGAGGGCCCGCTGGCGGAACTGGCCGACCTGACCGCCCGGGGCGATGCGCTGCAGGAGCGCATCCAGGGGCTGGATGCCGTGCTGCGCGCCGCGTCCCCAGGTGGTCAGGTGCTTGCACCGCTGGCCACGCGGGTGCCACAAGGGCTGCAACTGATTGCACTGGCGCTCGAGGGCAGCGCGCTGCGCCTGGAGGGGGTGGCACAGGGGCGGGCGTCGGTCACTCAACTGCTGCGCAATCTGGATCAGGCCCCTGGCCTGGGCGAGGTGCAGTTGCAGGAGATCAAGGCCACGGCCGCCGGCGAGGTGTTCCACCTCAGTGCGCAGGTGCAGCCATGAGCCCGGCTCTCGACTGGTACCTGGTGGCAGCGTGGCCTCGGCGGTACAAGGCGCTGTTGCTGGCGGCTTGCCTGCTGCTGGCGCTCGGTAGCGGTTATGGGCTGCACCTGCGCGGGGCGAACGCTTCGCTTGAGCGGGCGCTGGCGCGTGGAGCCGAGTTGCAGCAGGCCTGGCAGGCGCAGGCAGACCAGGTCGCCCGGCTGGACGAGCAGCAGGCCCGCTTGCTCGGCCTGGAGCAACGCCTGCGGGAGGCCCAGGCCCGGCTGCTGCCAGCGGGCGGCATGCCCGGCCTGCTGCAGGCTGTCGCCCGGGCCGGACGGGGCCTGGTGTTCGAGCAGGTGAAAGTGTTGCCGGCGCAGCCGCAGGCCCTGCATGTCGAAATGCCGGTGCACCTGCAGGTGGTGGGCGACTTCGCCGCGCTGGCCGGTTTTGTCGACGCCCTGGCCACGCTGCCTGAGCGCGTGACCCTGCATGACCTTCACCTGGCGCCGCTGGCGGGGCGTGGGCAACTGCGTCTGCAGATGCAACTCAAGGCCTATGCGTCCGGCCTGCCGGTCGACCCCGTGGCGCAGCCGGCGCCGGTGCTGGCGGAGGCGCGCGATCCCTTTGCCGCGCCGCCGCCCGCAGCGCTCGAATTTGCGCTGGAACACGTGCCGCTGGAACAGATGGAACTGGTCGGGCACCTAGCCGACCGCCGCGGCGGGGTGGCGTTGATCCGTGTTGCGGGGGCGCTGTACCCGTTGCGCGAAGGTGACCGGCTGGGGCCGGACAAGGGGCGGGTGGTGCGCATCGATGCGCAGCAGGTCGAGCTCGAGGAGCAGGTATGGGTCGAGGGCGCCGGCTGGGTGGAGCGCTCGCAGGTGATCGAAGCCAATGGGGTGGCTCGACACGTCGTCAACTGACCAGGGAGGTCGTGGATGAACAGGATGTTCAGCCTGTGTGCGGTACTGATGGTGGCGCTGCCGGTAGCAGGTGCAGGCCTTGGGGCCGAGGGGGCAGGGTATGGCGGCGAGTCGCTGTCGTTGAGTTTCCAGGATGTCGAGGTGCGTTCGGTGCTCAAGGTGCTGGCCGACTTCACCGGGGTCAACCTGGTGGCCAGTGATGCAGTACAGGGCAAGGTGACCCTGCGCCTGCACGAGGTGCCCTGGGAACAGGCACTGGACTTGGTGCTGCGCAGCAAGGGCCTGGGTCGGCGTCAGGAGGGCAACGTGCTGCTGGTGGCGCCTTTGGCCGAACTGGCCGGGCACGATACCCAGGCCCGTGCGGCGCAGGCCCCGCCCACGCTGGTGCGCGAACTGCTCACGGTCAGCCATGCGCGGGCCGGGGACATCGTGCAGCTGTTCCAGGCCATGGTCGAGGACGACGACCCCGGCGCGATCACGGTCGACGAGCGCACCAACACCATCATTGCCAGCCAGCCGTCGGCACGCCTGGCCGACCTGCGGCGGCTGCTCGCGCAGCTCGATGTACCGGTTCGCCAGGTGATGATCGAGGCGCGCATCGTCGAGGCCAATGTCGATTACGAAAAAAGCCTGGGGGTGCGCTGGGGCGGGGCGGTGCAACTGGGCGGCGGCCTGCGCGCAGGCGGGTTGGGCGCCGACGGGCTGCCGTTCGTCGACCTGGGGGTGGAACGGGCCACCTCGGGTATCGGCCTGGGGTTGGTGCGCGACAGTGTGCTGCTCGACCTGGAGCTCAGCGCGATGGAAAAGACCGGCAATGGCGAAATCATCTCCCAGCCCAAGGTGGTCACCGCCGACAAGGAAACCGCGCGCATTCTCAAGGGTACCGAGGTGCCGTATCAGGAGTCGGGCGCCAACGGCACCACGTCCACCACCTTTCGCGAGGCCTCGCTGTCGCTGGAGGTGACCCCGCAGATCACGGCCGACAACCGGGTGATCATGACGGTCAAGGTCACCAAGGACGAGCCGGACTACCTCAATGCCCTCAACAGCGTGCCGCCGATCCGCAAGAACGAGGTGAATGCCAAGGTTCAGGTGGGGGATGGCGAGACCATCGTGATCGGCGGGGTGTATGCCACCGTGCAAAGTAATGTTGTCGACAAGGTGCCATTTTTCGGCGATGTGCCGTATGTTGGGCGGCTGTTTCGTCGCGCTGTCATCCAAGAGAAAAAATCCGAGCTGCTGGTCTTCCTGACTCCGCGTATCATGAGTGACCGGGCGATTGCTGTGAGTCGTTGATTCTGTGCGAAATTTGATACTTGTAGGGCCGATGGGTGCAGGTAAGAGCACCATCGGTCGCTTGCTGGCCAAAGAGCTGCGCCTGCCGTTCAAGGATTCCGACAAGGAAATTGAGCTGCGCACGGGCGCCAACATCCCGTGGATCTTCGACAAGGAAGGCGAGCCCGGCTTTCGTGATCGCGAGCAGGCGATGATCGCCGAGCTGTGCGAGGCCGACGGCGTGGTGCTGGCCACCGGCGGCGGTGCGGTGATGCGCGATGCCAACCGTGCGGCGCTGCATGCCGGGGGGCGCGTGATCTACCTGCACGCCTCGGTGGAGCAGCAGGTGGGGCGTACCGCCCGTGACCGCAACCGGCCGCTGCTGCGCACGGCCAACCCGGAGGCCACGCTGCGTGCCTTGCTCGAGTTGCGCGACCCGCTTTATCGGGAAATCGCCGACCTGGTGGTGGAAACCGACGAGCGGCCGCCGCGCATGGTGGTTCTGGATATTCTGGAGCGCTTGCAGAAGTTGCCGCCCCGTTAAGGCTTGACTATCCTCGGCGGCCAGTCATGCCCTGGCAGGGCACTTCGTTATTGCGCGGGTCGGGTCTTCGATGCCGCGCCTTTGTTCTTTGTGGGGACACATGCAGACACTTAAGGTCGAACTGGGCGAACGCAGCTACCCAATCTACATCGGCGAAGGCCTGCTGGATCAGCCTGAACTGCTGGCGCCGCACATTGCCGGCAAGCAGGTCGCCATCGTATCCAACGAGACTGTCGCGCCCCTTTACCTGCAACGCCTCACCCACAGCCTGGGGGCCTATTCGGTACTGCCGGTGGTGCTGCCCGACGGCGAGGCCTTCAAGAACTGGGAAACCCTGCAACTGATCTTCGACGCCCTGCTGACGGCACGTCACGACCGTCGCACCACCGTGATCGCCCTGGGCGGCGGGGTGATCGGCGACATGGCCGGCTTTGCCGCCGCCTGCTACCAGCGCGGCGTGGACTTCATCCAGGTGCCCACCACGCTGCTGTCCCAGGTGGACTCGTCGGTGGGCGGCAAGACCGGCATCAACCACCCGCTGGGCAAGAACATGGTCGGTGCCTTCTATCAGCCCAACGCGGTGCTGATCGATACCGCCAGCCTCAAGAGCCTGCCGCCGCGCGAGCTGTCGGCGGGCCTGGCCGAGGTGATCAAGTACGGCCTGATCTGCGACGAGCCGTTTCTGGGCTGGCTCGAAGACAATGTCGATGCGCTGCGTGCGCTCGACCAGGCTGCACTGACCCGCGCCATCCAGCGCTCCTGCGAGGCCAAGGCGGCCGTGGTGGGGGCTGACGAGCGCGAGTCGGGCGTGCGTGCCACGCTCAATCTCGGTCACACCTTTGGCCACGCCATCGAAACCCACATGGGCTATGGTGTGTGGCTGCACGGTGAAGCCGTGGCGGCTGGCACGGTAATGGCCCTGGAAATGTCCATGCGCCTGGGCTGGATCAGCCAGGCGCAGCGCGACCGCGGCATCCGCCTGTTCCAGCGCGCCGGCCTGCCGGTGGTGCCTCCGGCCGAAATGACCCCGGCCCACTTCATGGAACACATGGCGGTCGATAAAAAGGTGCTCGACGGTCGTCTGCGCCTGGTCCTGCTGCGCCATATGGGCGAAGCCGTGGTGACCGACGACTATCCGCAAGAGATTCTTCAGGCCACGCTGGCGGCGGATTACCGCGCAATCGTGGCCCAGCTTTGAGGTTGACGAGAGTTCGATGACTAGTTTGCATGCCGACGAGGCCTTTCTCGGCCATTACCAGTTGAACCATGACCCCTTCGCTGCGCGGGTGCCTGGCTTCAAGTTCTTCCCTGCCCAGCGCAAGCCGGTGCTGGGCCAGTTGCATCACCTGGCCCGCTACAGCCAGCTGCTGCTGGTGGTCACAGGCCCTCTGGGCAGCGGCAAGACCCTGCTGCGCCAGGCCCTTGTGGCCAGCACCAACAAGCAGTCGGTGCTCAGCGTGGTGGTTTCGGCGCGTGGCGCCGGCGATGCAGCCGGCCTGCTGGCCCAGGTAGCGCAGTCGCTGAATGTGGCCAAGGCGCAAGTCACCGAGATCCTCGCCCAGATCGTGCAGCTGGCGCTGACCGGTCAGGAAGTCTACTTGCTGGTGGACGATGCGGAACAACTTGGCGAGTCGGCACTCCAAGCCTTGCTGGAACTGGCGGCGGGCACACCGGAAGGTCGCCCGCACGTGTTCCTGTTCGGCGAGCCGTCACTGATCGCAGCCCTGGATGAACTCAATGCCGAGCAGGAGCGTTTCCACGTCATCGAGTTGCAGCCCTACACCGAGGACGAAACCCGGGAATACCTGGAGCAGCGTCTGGAAGGTGCCGGGCGCGGTATCGAGGTGTTCACCAGCGAGCAGATCGCCGAGATTCACGAAAACTCGGACGGTTGGCCTGGAGCAATCAACCAGGTGGCCCGCGATACCATGATCGAAGCCATGCTCGCCACCCGCTCGCCGGTGAAGCGACCATCAATGGGGTTCAATATGCCGAAGAAACACGTGCTGGCGTTGTCTGCCGTGGTAGTGGTTGCCGTGGCGGCAGCCGTGCTGATGCCCAAGAAGGGCGACCAGGCGCCGGCCACTGCGCCTGCCGAGCAGGCGCAACTGCCCCTGGGCCAGGGCAAGCCGGGCAATGCCCAGTCGAACAACGGTGGCCCGGCCATCGAGTTCGCCGGTTCTTCGCAGCCGATGCCGCTGCCACTGGTGGGCCAGTCCCAGCCGGTGATGCGCGGCCCGCTGGCCGAGGCGGCCGGCATGGGTGATGGCGAGGAATCCGGCCCGGCTGGCGACACTGCACTGCAGCCGCCTACCGTTACCACCACTGCACCGCCCGCCGGTGTCACTGCAGGCCCGGCGCCTACGATGGCCCAGCCGGTTGTACCGGCGCAGCAGCCTGCCGCGCCAGTGGCCAGCAAGCCGGTTGCACCTGCCGCCAAGCCCGCCCCTGCGCCCGTGCAGGTGGCCACGGCCAAGCCGGCACCCAAGCCTGCGGAAAAACCAGCTGCCAAGCCCGCTGCGGGCGGTAGCTGGTACAGCGGCCAGGCGCCAGGCAACTACGTGGTGCAGATCCTGGGCACCAGTTCCGAGGCATCGGCCCAGGCGTTCGTCAAGGCCGAGGGTGGCGACTATCGCTACTTCAAGAAAACCCTGCAGGGCAAACCCCTGTACGTGATCACCTACGGCAACTTCTCCAGCCGCGATGCAGCCGTCGCTGCAATCAAAACCTTGCCAGCCAAGGTCCAGGCTGGTAAACCTTGGCCTCGTACCGTTGCCAGCGTCCAACAAGAACTGGCTGCGACCCGCTGATACATGGTCGGGTGGCACTACCCCCGCCACCTGCTGAGCGACTCCTGAACCCCGGTCTAGCCTGCTGCGTAACACGCGGCAGGCTTTTCTGTCCCAGACTGCCGGCCACAAGCCCCTGTTGCAGTCCAGGCTGAAACGCTTCAGACTCAAGAAATTCCGTTACCACGGATTCTTGTATAAAAACATTCAAAAATGCGACATGGATTTTCACTGATGCGTCAGTAAATTTGTGGGCTTCACTGTCGCTGTGCAACAATGGCATCCGTATTGCCCCCGCAAAGCTGACGTTCGTTCGGCGTGGATGGTAAGTGGTTGTATTAAAAAGAGATTTGCCTTGGTGAGAGGCGAACCTGGTGAGAAAGTGTCTATGAAAACAGGTCTGTACCATCCCGAAGAATTCAAGGATAACTGTGGTTTCGGCCTGATCGCCCATATGACGGGCGAACCCAGCCACCACCTTTTGCAAACGGCTATCCAGGCCCTGACCTGCATGACCCACCGTGGTGGGATCAACGCCGACGGCAAGACCGGCGACGGCTGCGGGCTGCTGATGCAGAAGCCCGATCGGTTCCTGCGGGCCGTGGCCCTGGAACAGTTCGGCAGCGAGCTGCCCCGCCAGTACGCGGTCGGCATGGTGTTCTTCAACCAGGACACCGCCAAGGCCGAAGCCGCGCGCGACAACATGAACCGCGAGATCCTCGCTGCCGGCCTGAGCCTGGTGGGCTGGCGCAAGGTGCCGATCGACACCAGCGTGCTCGGTCGCCTGGCGCTGGAGCGCCTGCCGCAGATCGAGCAGGTGTTCGTCGGTGGCGAAGGCCTGAGCGATCAGGAATTCGCGATCAAGCTGTTCAGTGCTCGGCGTCGCTCGTCGGTGGCCAACGCCGCCGATGCCGAACACTACATCTGCAGCTTTTCGCACAAGACCATCATCTACAAAGGCCTGATGATGCCGGCGGACCTCACCGCCTTCTATCCGGACCTGAGCGACGAGCGCCTGCAGACGGCGATCTGCGTGTTCCACCAGCGCTTCTCCACCAATACCCTGCCCAAATGGCCGCTGGCCCAGCCATTTCGCTTCCTCGCCCACAACGGCGAGATCAACACCATCACCGGCAACCGCAACTGGGCCCAGGCGCGGCGTACCAAGTTCGCCAACGACCTGATCCCGGATCTGGAAGAGCTCGGCCCGCTGGTCAACCGCGTGGGCTCCGACTCCTCGTCGATGGACAACATGCTCGAGCTGATGGTCACCGGTGGCATCGACCTGTTCCGTGGCGTGCGCATGCTGGTACCGCCGGCCTGGCAGAACGTCGAGACCATGGACCCCGACCTGCGCGCGTTCTATGAATACAACTCCATGCACATGGAAGCCTGGGACGGCCCGGCGGGCATCGTGCTCACCGAAGGCCGCCATGCCGTGTGCCTGCTCGACCGCAACGGCCTGCGCCCGGCGCGCTGGGTCACCACCAAGAACGGCTATATCACCCTGGCGTCGGAAATCGGCGTGTGGGACTACAAGCCCGAAGACGTCATCGCCAAGGGCCGCGTGGGCCCGGGGCAGATCTTCGCGGTCGACACCGAGACCGGCCAGATCCTCGACACCGATGCGATCGACAACCGCCTCAAGTCGCGCCACCCGTACAAGCGCTGGTTGCGCCAGAATGCCCTGCGCATCCAGGCCGACCTGAGCGACGACCAGGGTGTGGCCAGCTACGACGGCGACCAGCTCAAGCAGTACATGAAGATGTTCCAGGTCACCTTCGAGGAGCGTGACCAAGTGCTGCGCCCGTTGGGTGAGCAGGGCCAGGAAGCCGTGGGCTCGATGGGCGACGACACGCCGATGGCGATCCTGTCGCAACGCGTGCGTTCCACCTACGACTACTTCCGCCAGCAGTTCGCGCAGGTCACCAACCCGCCGATCGACCCGCTGCGCGAAGCCATCGTGATGTCGCTGGAGATCTGCCTGGGTGCCGAGCGCAACATCTTCCAGGAATCCCCCGAGCACGCCTCGCGGGTGATTCTCAGCTCGCCGGTGATTTCGCCGGCCAAGTGGCGCTCGCTGATGAACCTCGACCGCCCGGGCTTCGAACGCCAGGTGATCGACCTCAACTACGAGGAAAGCATCGGCCTGGAAGCGGCCGTGCGCAACATCACCGAACAGGCCGAAGAAGCCGTGCGCAGCGGCAAGACCCAGCTGGTACTGAGCGACCGTCATATCGCACCCGGCAAGCTGCCGGTGCATGCGTCGCTGGCCGTGGGCGCCGTGCACCATCGCCTGACCGAACTGGGCCTGCGCTGCGACAGCAACATCCTGGTCGAGACCGCCACCGCCCGCGATCCACACCACTACGCGGTGCTGATCGGGTTCGGCGCCTCGGCGGTGTATCCGTATCTTGCCTACGAGGTGCTGGCCGACCTGATCCGCACCGGCGAAGTGCTCGGTGACCTGGACGAAGTGTTCAAGTACTACCGCAAGGGCATCTCCAAGGGCCTGCTCAAGATCCTCTCCAAGATGGGCATCTCGACCATCGGTTCCTACCGGGGCGCGCAGCTGTTCGAAGCCGTGGGCCTGTCCGAGGAAGTGGTCAACCTCAGCTTCCGTGGCGTGGCCAGCCGCCTCAAGGGCGCGCGCTTCGTCGACATCGAGAACGAGCAGAAGCTGCTGGCCGCCGAAGCCTGGAGCCCGCGCAAGCCGATCCAGCAGGGCGGCCTGCTCAAGTTCGTGCACGGTGGCGAATACCACGCCTACAACCCGGACGTGGTCAATACCCTGCAAGCTGCCGTGCAGCAGGGCGACTACGCCAAGTTCAAGGAATACACCGCACTGGTCGACAAGCGTCCGGTGTCGATGATCCGCGACCTGCTCAAGGTGAAAACCCTGGAGCAGCCGCTGGACCTGAGCGAAGTCGAGCCGCTGGAGGCCATCCTCAAGCGCTTCGACTCGGCGGGTATTTCCCTGGGCGCGCTGTCGCCTGAGGCCCACGAAGCCCTGGCCGAGGCGATGAACCGCCTGGGCGCGCGCTCCAACTCCGGCGAGGGCGGCGAAGACCCGGCCCGCTACGGCACCATCCGCAGTTCCAAGATCAAGCAGGTGGCCACCGGCCGCTTCGGCGTCACCCCCGAATACCTGGTCAATGCCGAAGTGCTGCAGATCAAGGTGGCCCAGGGCGCCAAGCCGGGCGAGGGCGGCCAACTGCCGGGCGGCAAGGTCAACGGCCTGATCGCCAGGCTGCGCTATGCGGTGCCGGGCGTGACCCTGATCTCGCCACCGCCGCACCATGACATCTACTCGATCGAAGACCTCTCGCAGCTGATCTTCGACCTGAAGCAGGTCAACCCGCAGGCGCTGGTCTCGGTCAAGCTGGTGGCCGAAGCCGGGGTAGGCACCATCGCCGCCGGCGTGGCCAAAGCCTATGCCGACCTGATCACCATCTCCGGCTACGACGGTGGTACCGGCGCCTCGCCGCTGACCTCCATCAAGTATGCCGGTGCGCCGTGGGAACTGGGCCTGGCCGAAACCCACCAGACCTTGCGCGGCAACGACCTGCGCGGCAAGGTGCGGGTACAGACCGATGGCGGCCTGAAAACCGGCCTGGACGTGGTCAAGGCCGCGATCCTCGGCGCCGAGAGCTTCGGCTTCGGCACCGCACCGATGATCGCCCTGGGCTGCAAGTACCTGCGCATCTGCCACCTGAACAACTGCGCCACCGGCGTGGCCACGCAGAACGAAAAACTGCGCAAGGACCACTACATCGGCACCGTCGACATGGTGGTCAACTTCTTCACCTACGTGGCCGAGGAAACCCGTGAATGGCTGGCCAGGCTGGGCGTGCGCAGCCTGGGCGAGCTGATCGGGCGTACCGACCTGCTGGAAATGCTCCCCGGTGAAACCGAGAAGCAGAAGCACCTGGACCTCAGCCCGTTGCTGGGCAGCCCGCACGTCCCGGCCGACAAGCCGCAGTTCTGCGAAGTGGACCGCAACCCGCCGTTCGACAAGGGTGTGCTGGCCGAGAAGATGGTGCAGATGGCCCTGCCGGCGATCCGTGACCTGGCCGGCGGCGAATTCGAGCTGGATATCTGCAACTGCGACCGCTCCATCGGCGCGCGGATCTCCGGTGAAATTGCCCGCCTGCACGGCAACCAGGGCATGGCCAAGGCGCCGCTGACCTTCCGCTTCAAGGGCACTGCCGGGCAGAGCTTCGGGGTGTGGAACGCCGGTGGCCTGAACATGTACCTCGAAGGTGATGCCAACGACTATGTCGGCAAGGGCATGACCGGCGGCAAACTGGTGATCGTGCCGCCAGCGGGCAGCCCGTTCGAAACCCAGCACAGCGCCATCGTCGGCAACACCTGTCTGTACGGCGCCACGGGCGGCAAGCTGTTCGCCGCCGGTACCGCGGGTGAGCGCTTCGCGGTGCGCAACTCCGGTGCCCACGCCATCGTCGAGGGCACGGGCGATCACTGCTGTGAATACATGACCGGGGGCTTTGTCTGTGTATTGGGCAAGACCGGTTACAACTTCGGTTCCGGGATGACCGGTGGTTTTGCCTACGTGCTCGACCAGGACAACAGCTTCGTCGACAAGGTCAACCACGAACTGGTGGAGATCCAGCGTATCAGCGGCGAGGCGATGGAGGCTTATCGCAGCCACCTGCAGCGCGTGCTGGGTGAATACGTCGAAGAAACCAACAGCGAATGGGGTCGTGAGCTCTGGGAAAACCTGGATGACTACGTGCGTCGCTTCTGGCTGGTCAAGCCGAAGGCGGCCAACCTGAAGAACCTGCTGTCCAGCACCCGTGCCAACCCGCAGTGATATGCGCCTGAAGAGTTTGATGAGGTTTTGAACATGGCTGAACGTCTGAGTAATGACTTCCAGTTCATCGAGGTCGGGCGCAAGGATCCGAAGAAGAAACTGTTGCGTCAACGCAAGAAAGAGTTCGTGGAAATCTACGAGCCCTTCAAACCCCAGCAGTCGGCCGAACAGGCCCACCGCTGCCTGGGCTGTGGCAACCCGTACTGCGAATGGAAGTGCCCGGTGCACAACTTCATTCCCAACTGGCTCAAGCTGGTGTCGGAGGGCAACATCCTCGCCGCTGCGGAGCTGTCGCACCAGACCAACACCCTGCCCGAAGTGTGCGGCCGGGTGTGCCCGCAGGACCGCTTGTGCGAGGGTGCCTGTACCCTCAACGACGGCTTCGGCGCGGTGACCATCGGCTCGGTGGAGAAGTACATCACCGACACCGCCTTCGCCATGGGCTGGCGCCCGGACATGTCCAAGGTGGTGCCCACCGGCAAGCGCGTCGCGGTGATCGGTGCCGGCCCTGCGGGCCTGGGTTGTGCCGACGTGCTGGTGCGCGGCGGGGTAACCCCGGTGGTGTTCGACAAGAACCCCGAGATCGGCGGCCTGCTGACCTTCGGCATCCCCGAGTTCAAGCTGGAAAAGACCGTGCTCAGCAACCGCCGCGAAGTCTTCACCGGCATGGGCATCGAGTTCCGCCTTAACACCGAGGTGGGCAAGGACGTCACCATGGACCAGTTGCTCGAGGAATTCGATGCGGTGTTCATGGGCATGGGCACCTACACCTACATGAAGGGTGGCTTCCCTGGCGAAGACCTGCCGGGTGTGCACGACGCGCTGGATTTTCTGATCGCCAACGTCAACCGCAACCTGGGCTTTGAAAAGTCCCCGCAAGACTTCGTCGACATGAAGGACAAGAAGGTCGTGGTGCTGGGCGGCGGCGACACCGCGATGGACTGCAACCGTACCTCCATCCGCCAGGGCGCCAAGGCCGTGACCTGTGCCTACCGGCGTGACGAAGCGAACATGCCCGGCTCGCGCAAGGAGGTGAAGAACGCCAAGGAGGAGGGCGTGAAGTTCCTCTACAACCGCCAGCCGATCGCGATCGTGGGTGAAGACAAGGTCGAGGGCGTGAAGGTGGTCGAGACCCGTCTCGGCGAGCCGGATGCCCGTGGCCGTCGCAGCCCGGAGCCGATCCCGGGTTCCGAAGAGATCATCCCGGCGGACGCCGTGGTCATCGCCTTCGGTTTCCGCCCCAGCCCTGCGCCGTGGTTCGAGCAGTTCAGCATCCAGACCGACAGCCAGGGCCGTGTGGTGGCGCCGGAGCAGAACCGCTTCAAGCACCAGACCAGCAACCCCAAGGTGTTTGCCGGTGGCGACATGGTGCGCGGTTCGGACCTGGTGGTGACGGCTATCTTCGAGGGGCGCAATGCCGCCGAGGGGATTTTGGACTACCTGGAGGTCTGATCGGGCCTCTTCGCCGGCAAGGCTGGCTCCTGCCAAACCTGTAGGAGCCGGCCTTGCCGGCGAAGCTTTTAACTAAATCTATTGACCTACCACAGGTCGATAGACAAAAGGCACGGTTCATACCGTGCCTTTTACGTTGGTGTCTGAGAAAATGCCCCCACTTTTTTTCCGGATGCCGACATGACTGCCTTGAAGAACGATCGTTTTCTGCGCGCCCTGCTCAAGCAACCCGTAGACGTCACCCCGGTGTGGATGATGCGCCAGGCCGGCCGCTACCTGCCGGAGTACCGCGCCAGCCGCGCCAAGGCCGGTGACTTCATGAGCCTGTGCATGAACCCGCAGTTCGCCTGCGAGGTTACGATGCAGCCGCTGGACCGCTACCCGCTGGACGCCGCGATCCTGTTCTCGGACATCCTCACCATCCCTGATGCCATGGGCCAGGGCCTGTATTTCGAAGCCGGCGAAGGCCCGCGCTTCAAGAAAGTCATCAGCACCCTGGCCGACATCGAGGCGCTGCCGATCCCCGACCCGCAAAAGGACCTGGGCTACGTGATGGATGCGGTCAGCACCATCCGCCGCGAGCTCAACGGCCGTGTGCCGCTGATCGGCTTCTCCGGCAGCCCGTGGACCCTGGCCACCTACATGGTCGAAGGCGGCTCGTCCAAGGACTTTCGCAAGACCAAGGCCATGCTCTACGACAACCCGCAGGCCATGCACCTGCTGCTCGACAAGCTCGCGCAGTCGGTGGTCAGCTACCTCAACGGGCAGATCCTGGCCGGCGCACAGGCCGTGCAGATCTTCGACACCTGGGGTGGCAACCTGTCGGCGGCGGCGTACCAGGAGTTCTCCCTGGCCTACATGCGCAAGATCGTCAGCGGCCTGATCCGCGAGCACGAAGGGCGCAAGGTGCCGGTGATCCTGTTCACCAAGAACGGCGGCCTGTGGCTGGAAAGCATTGCTGATGCCGGCGCTGACGCGCTGGGCCTGGACTGGACCTGCGACATCGGTGAGGCGCGCCAGCGCGTGGGCAGCAAGGTGGCCCTGCAGGGCAACATGGACCCGACTGTGCTCTACGCCAAGCCCGAGGCCATCCGCGCCGAAGTCGGGCGTATCCTGGCCAGCTATGGCCACGGGACCGGCCACGTGTTCAACCTGGGCCATGGCATCACCCCGGAGGTCGATCCGGAACATGCCGGTGCCTTCATCCACGCCGTGCACGAACTGTCTGCGCAGTACCACCAGTAACGGGCAACTGCCTGGCGGGTGCCGCGTATCGCGGCCCCGCCACTGACTTTTCACGCTCCCCCGCCGATCCGTCCTACGGCCCGTCCAAGCCTCCTCCCTTACCATTCCGACCTCGATGCACAGCCGTGCCATTCAAGGAAGGAACCCGTGCCCAAGGATATCCGCGCAGTACAGCATCCCCTGCTGGCGGCAACCTGCCAACGGCTTGCCGAGCACGTTGACAACCAGCAACTGACGCGTCAGGGCATCCGCCTGGCGTTGCTGTATCCGGCGATCCTGATGTGCGCCGTGCTGGCCATCTTCGCGTTCCTGCTGGGTGTCGTGATCCCTGATGTCGTGCAGATATTCGCCCATCACCAGCAAGCGTTGCCGGCCACGATCCGCGTTTCGATGGCGCTGAACGAGAGCGGGCAGCGCTTTGCGCTGCCGTTTGCCGGTGTGCTGGTCGCCGCCGGCGTGTTCGCACGGCTCGCGTTGCATGCACTGCGGCGTCGCCTGAGGTGGCACGGTTTGCTGTCGGGCGTAAGGGTTGAACGAGCCCTGGGCTTGTTTGAGCCATTGATGCTGGCGATGACGGGCGGTGTGATGCTGTTCATCGGGCTGGCCATCCTTATGCCGATTCTGAGCCTCACCGCGTTGCTGGCCTGATCGAGTTTCCCACCATCGCGCATTAAGCTTCAGTTCAGGCGTGGGGATTAACCTGAGCGCATCCCCACTTGAAACGGAATGCCCACCATGAAAACTCGTTACCTGGCTCTGCTGCTTGCCCCGCTGTTCACCACTGGCGCGATGGCCGCCGGCTACACCGGCCCTGGCGCCCAGCCGGTCACCACGGTCGCGGCAGCCAACGACGCCGCCGACGATACCCCGGTGGTACTGCAGGGCTTTGTGGTCAAGAAGCTCAACAACGACGACAAGTACGAATTCAAGGATGCCAGCGGCACCATCACCGTTGAGATCGACAACGAAGACTTGCCGGCGGTGGCCTTCAACGACAAGACCAAGGTCAAGCTGACCGGTGAGGTCGAGAAGAACCTGATGTCCCGCGAGATCGATGTCGACCTGGTTGAAATCATCAACTGAACAGCTTCGCCGGCAAGGCCGGCTCCTGGTAGGAGCCGGCCTTGGCGGCGAGGGGGATCAGCCCGTCACATTACCCCGCCGCGCCGGC
>NZ_JASCPN010000006.1:0-167504 GCF_029960155.1 Pseudomonas sp. PS01300
GGTCAAGCCCGCTCCCACAACGGCTACGGTGATCCTTGTGGGAGCGGGCTTGACCCGCGATTGGGCATAACTGTCAGTAGTAGGCGTTTTCTTTCTGCGAATGGTCGGTCACGTCACGCACGCCCTTGAGCTCCGGAATGCGTTCGAGCAAGGTGCGCTCGATGCCTTCGCGCAAGGTAACGTCGGCCTGGCCGCAACCCTGGCAACCACCGCCGAACTGCAGCACCGCAATGCCGTCCTCGACTACTTCGATCAGGTTGACCTGACCGCCGTGGCTGGCCAGCCCCGGGTTGATCTCGGTTTGCAGGTAGTAGTTGATGCGCTCGTTGATCGGGCTGTCGGCATTGACCATTGGCACCTTGGCGTTCGGCGCCTTGATGGTCAGCTGGCCGCCCATGCGGTCGGTGGCGTAGTCCACCACCGCATCCTCCAGAAACGGGATGCTGACCGCATCCAGGTAGGCGGTGAAGGACTTGAGCCCCACCGCTTCGTCTTCCGGCTTTTCTTCACCTGGCTTGCAGTAGGCAATGCAGGTTTCGGCGTAGCTCGTACCCGGCTGGGTAATGAAAATGCGAATGCCAATGCCTGGGGTATTCTGCTTTTCCAGCAGATCGGCCAGGTAATCGTGCGCGGCGTCGGTAATCGTTATGGCGCTCATGTAAGTTCCTCACAGACTTGTGCGCAGTTTACGCCAACACGGCCGGCGAACAAAGTCCTAGTAATTCTGTCGGGAAAGTGCCACCGGCACCGCCGGGCCCAGACGCGCCTCGAACCAGCCACTCATGCGCCGGTACAGGCCCTTTTCCAGCCAGCGGTAACTGGCCCACGACGCCCCGCCGATCAGCGGCACGCACAGCGCGAACACCAGGTAGGGGTTGAGCCCCAGACGCTCGCTGGCAAACCAGCCGCCGTATAGCACCAGCACATGGATCAGGTACACCGAATAGGAGCAGTCGCCCAGGGCCTTGAGCACCCGGTTGCCCTTGAAATACGGCTCCAGCGAGATGCACGCCAGCACGATCAGCGCGCTCGGCAGGCCCCAGTGCAGCAGGCGCGACGAATTATCCAGGCGATAGATCGCCACCGATGCGGCCGCCAGGGTCAGCAACGGCAGCCACAGCCCCTGGGCAATCCAGCCGCGTCGGTAGAGCACGCCGATGGCTACGCCCAGCAGGAACTCGTAGATGATGTTGTTGCTGTAGAACCGCCCCAGCACGCCCAGGCCGGTGAGCACCTCGCTGACCGCGAACAGCGCCAGCGCCACCAGCCACAGGTGATGGCGCTGGCGCACCAGGAACACCAATGAGAACAGCAGGTAGAAGAACATCTCGTAGTTCAGCGTCCAGCCCACGTTGAGCGTGGGGTACAGGCCGTAGCCGCCGGGGTTTTCCGCCGGAATGAACAGCAGCGACAGCAGCAGGTGCGACAGCTCCAGGGTCTGGTGCGGCATCCACTGGCTGGCCACCACCAGCAGCAGCGCCATCAGGCCGGTATAGAACCAGTAGGCCGGCACGATGCGCAGCACCCGGTTGAGCAGAAAGCGCCGGGGCGCCATGGGTTTGTCGCGGGTCGAGAGGTAGATCACCAGCCCGCTGATGACGAAGAAGATGTCCACCCCGACCGCACCGCGATCGGCCAGAAACTGCCCTACCGGGCCGCTGGCCTTGAAGTCGAAGAAGATCTGCATGAAGTGGTGACAGACCACCACCCAGGCGGCGAGCGCCCTCAATGCCTGAAGCGAAAACAGCATGTCGATTCCCGTCTCTCGTTACCCCACCCTGGCCCCGCACAAATCGGGACCGCTTGCGGGTGGGACTACGAAAGGCCGGGAAAGATCAGCCCGATCTGCCCGGCGGTTGCTTCAGAGGTTCTCGTAGCGGTTCATGTCGAGCACGCCGGCCTCCACCGGATCGGTCTGCTGGATGTAGCGGCTCAGGTCATGAAAGTACTGCCAGAACTGCGGGTGGCTGCGGCGCACGCCCCAGCGCATGACGATGCGCTCGAAGCGGGCCGGATCGTCCCGCGCCGCCTCCATGTCCTCGACCCACTCGGGCACGTCGCTGGCCGGAATGTTGAACATGAAGTTGGGGTAGCTGCTCATCACCCCCGGGTAGAGGGTCAGGGTGTCCAGCCCCGGCTGGTAGCGGTAGGCCTCGCCGAGCATGAAGGCCACGTTGCTGTGGGCGCGGTTGCGCAGCAGGCTGTAGACCTTGCGCTGGCCGCCCTGCCCTTCGATGCGCAGCATGGTCGCCTCGGGCAGCTGGCCGATCACCTTGAGCCCGGCCGCCGGGCGCGAGGCCAGCCGGCTCAGGGCCTGCTCCACGTCACGGAACTCCTCGCTGCCGGGCAGCGAGCAGTACGCGCCCTGGCAGCGGTTGATCGGATCGGGCGCGGCGTTCAGGCTGCCGGTGCGCTCCACCAGCTTGAGGCCGAAGTCGCGCTTGGGGTCGCGCGGGTCGAGCTTGAGGGCGGTCGGGGTCTTGCTGTCGATCGCCTCGTAGTCCAGCCACATCTTGACCTTGCCGCTGTTCTGGTACCAGTCGCCGAGGATGTCGCTGCGCTGCTTGGCCGGCATCAGGCGCAGGAAGTTGACCTCGGCCCCGTTGCGGATCAGGTCGAAGTACAGGCGCGTCTGCGCCTGGTGCGAGACGTTGCCGTACACGTCGAAATTCACCGCCAGCTGGTAATAGGTGCGCTCGAACAGCGGGTAGTCGAACAGCCACAGGGTCTTGGGCACATCGCCGATCAGGCCCTTGCTCACCGAGGCGCTGTCGAAGTGGCGGAAGATGGTCAGCAAGGCATTGTCGTTGCCGGCCCACAGGCTCGACCAGCTCGGTGGCGGCAGGTCGGCATAGGCGTCGCGGCGCAGTTTTTCGTACTCGTTGCGCTTGTCGCGGTAGGCGTGCCACAGGGTCAGGATGCTGCCCACGTCGTCGATCTGACCGGGCATCGCCAACAGGGGCGTGGCCTTGCCGCGGTACTCGGCATCGGTGATGTAGCGGTCGTGTGCCGGCTCCTGGAACAGGGTCCAGAAGTTGTCGCGGATCACGTCGGTGGCGATCTGCCCACGGCATACCGGGCCGCGAATGAAGGTGCGCACGAAGTACTCGGCGTTATCGAGCATGAACTGGTAGCGCGCTATCGCCGGGATCGCCTCGAAGGTCTCGAACGGGTTGGCGCGGTGGCGCGGGCCGTAGCCGGGCAAGGCCGTGGCATGCCAGTCG
This sequence comes from Pseudomonas sp. PS01300, assembly GCF_029960155.1. Classification (NCBI taxonomy): domain Bacteria; kingdom Pseudomonadati; phylum Pseudomonadota; class Gammaproteobacteria; order Pseudomonadales; family Pseudomonadaceae; genus Pseudomonas; species Pseudomonas sp. PS01300. The sequence goes on from NZ_JASCPN010000006.1 coordinate 3,225, forward strand.
CCGCTGTAGAACAGCTGCTTGACGCGCTTGAGCTTGTTCGGCCCCATCGGGTAGGTGATGTGGGTCTTGTGCACGATCACGCCCTGCACGGGCATCAGGCGGTAGTAGAAGTCGGTGCCGGGCGGATCGTTGGGGCGGCGTGTGGCGATCAGGTCGATCGGCTGGCCGCTGGGCGTGCGCGAGCGCACCCACTGGAAGAAGTGGCCCTGCTCGCCGCCGACAAAGTAGATGTGCGCCAGGAACAGGTGCTCGTACAGCCAGCGCCCCACCAGCGCCTCGGTGGACCCGGGGCGGTTGAGCAGCGCCTCCCACTCGGTGATCTGCGCGGCCTCGCTGGCACTTGGCTGGATCGGGTTGTACTCCACCGGCGCACCGGCGGCGAACCAGCGCTGCAGGGTCTGGTACTCGGCATCGGTAAGGCCGGTGACGGCCAGCGGCATGCCCTCCCTGGGGTGGGCGCCGGCGTAGGCGTCGAACTCGCCGGGCAGCGGGCACATGTTGTTGCGGTTGAGCCCCAGCACGATCTCCTCGGGCAGCTTGGCGTTGGGGGTGAGCGGCGTGTTGTGGCCCAGCTCGAGCATGCGCGCCATCAGCGCGGCCTGGCTGCCCTGGCTGTCGAGCACCGAACTGAAGCCCTTGCGCTGCCAGGCCTCGACGCTGTGCGCGTCGTAGAAAAGCCGGGTCGGCGCGACCGCCGTACTGCGGTCGCCCTGATACACAGGCACCTTGGAGGCACCGCGCGCGGCGCCCTCGGCACTGCCCAGGTTCAGCTGGCAGGCCGCGTCGTTGCAGGCATGGCAGGCAACGCACTTCTCGGTGAAGATCGGTTGGATGTCCCGGGTATAGGAAATAGCCGGGCTTGTGACGGGGGCTTGTCCGAGCGCCGCGCCGCTGATGAGCAGTGCGAAGGCGCCGGCAAGTAAACGATGCACCATGTGCCGAATGTCCTGGGTATTGATAGCTTCACGATTCTACCGGTGGCGGCAGCGTGCCAACATGAATCAAATTCATGCAAACCGGCAACACGCCTAAAAACCGCGCAGGTTTGTTATTATTCCGCAACTTTTGTATTTGCCCGACCAGGTAGTCCTATGTCTGACCGCAGCGCCCGTTACCAAGCACTTCAGCAAGCCCTCAAAGAGCGCATACTGATCCTCGATGGCGGCATGGGTACTATGATCCAAAGCTACCGCCTGGAGGAACACGACTATCGTGGCACGCGCTTTGCCGACTGGCCTAGCGACGTCAAGGGTAACAACGACCTGCTGCTGCTTTCGCGCCCCGACGTGATCGCGGCCATCGAGAAAGCCTACCTGGATGCCGGCGCCGACATCCTCGAAACCAACACCTTCAACGCCACCCAGGTATCCCAGGCCGACTACGGCATGGAATCGCTGGTGTACGAACTCAACGTGGAAGGTGCGCGCATCGCCCGCCAGGTGGCCGATGCCAAGACCCTCGAAACCCCCGACAAGCCGCGCTTCGTCGCCGGGGTGCTGGGCCCCACCAGCCGGACCTGCTCGATCTCCCCGGATGTCAACGACCCCGGCTACCGCAACGTCACCTTCGACCTGCTGGTGGAAAACTACATCGAGGCCACCCGCGGCCTGATCGAGGGCGGCGCCGACCTGATCCTGATCGAGACCATCTTCGACACCCTCAATGCCAAGGCGGCGATCTTCGCCGTGCAGCAGGTGTTCGAGGACGACGGCATCGAGCTGCCGATCATGATCTCGGGCACCATCACCGACGCCTCGGGCCGTACCCTCTCGGGCCAGACCACCGAGGCGTTCTGGAACTCGGTGCGCCACGCCAACCCGATCTCGGTGGGCCTGAACTGCGCACTGGGCGCCAAGGACCTGCGCCCCTACCTCGAAGAGCTGTCGAACAAGGCCGGCACCCACGTTTCGGCGCACCCCAACGCCGGCCTGCCGAACGCCTTCGGCGAGTACGACGAGACCCCGGCCGAAACCGCCGCGGTGATCGAAGAGTTCGCCGCCAGTGGGTTTCTGAACATCATCGGCGGTTGCTGCGGCACCACCCCGGGGCATATCCAGGCCATCGCCGAGGCAGTGGCCAAGTACCCGCCACGGGCGATCCCCGAGATTCCCAGGGCCTGCCGCCTGTCGGGCCTGGAGCCGTTCACCATCGACCGCAGCTCGCTGTTCGTCAACGTCGGCGAACGCACCAACATCACAGGTTCCGCCCGTTTCGCGCGGCTGATCCGTGAAGAGAACTACACCGAGGCGCTGGAAGTGGCCCTGCAGCAGGTCGAGGCCGGCGCCCAGGTGATCGACATCAACATGGACGAAGGGATGCTCGATTCCCAGGCGGCCATGGTCAAGTTCCTCAACCTGATCGCCGGCGAACCCGACATCTCCCGGGTGCCGATCATGATCGACTCCTCCAAGTGGGAAGTGATCGAGGCCGGCCTCAAGTGCATCCAGGGCAAGGGCATCGTCAACTCGATCTCGATGAAGGAAGGCGTCGAGGCGTTCAAGCACCATGCCCGCCTGTGCAAGCGCTACGGCGCCGCCGTGGTGGTGATGGCCTTCGACGAGGTCGGCCAGGCCGATACCGCCGCCCGCAAGCGCGAGATCTGCAAGCGCAGCTACGACATCCTGGTCGATGAGGTGGGCTTCCCGCCCGAAGACATCATCTTCGACCCGAACATCTTCGCCGTGGCCACCGGCATCGAGGAACACAACAACTACGCGGTGGACTTCATCGAGGCCTGTGCCTACATCCGCGACCACCTGCCGTATGCACTGACCTCCGGCGGGGTATCCAACGTGTCGTTCTCGTTCCGTGGCAACAACCCGGTGCGCGAGGCGATCCACTCGGTGTTCCTCTACCACGCGATCCAGAACGGCCTGACCATGGGCATCGTCAACGCCGGCCAGCTGGAGATCTACGACGAGATCCCGGCGCTGCTGCGCGAGAAGGTCGAGGACGTGGTGCTCAACCGCACCCCCGACGGCACCGATGCGCTGCTGGCGATTGCCGACGACTACAAGGGCGGCGGCGCGGTCAAGGAGGTCGAGAACGAGGAGTGGCGTTCGCTGCCGGTGGACAAGCGCCTCGAGCACGCCCTGGTCAAGGGCATCACCGCGTTCATCGTCGAGGACACCGAGGAGTGCCGCCAGCAGTGCGCGCGCCCCATCGAGGTGATCGAGGGGCCGCTGATGAGCGGCATGAACGTGGTGGGCGACCTGTTCGGCGCAGGCAAGATGTTCCTGCCCCAGGTGGTCAAGTCGGCGCGGGTGATGAAGCAGGCGGTGGCTCACCTGATCCCGTTCATCGAACTGGAAAAAGGCGACAAGCCCGAGGCCAAGGGCAAGATCCTGATGGCCACGGTCAAGGGCGACGTGCACGATATCGGCAAGAACATCGTCGGCGTGGTGCTCGGCTGCAACGGCTACGACATCGTCGACCTGGGCGTGATGGTACCGGCCGAGAAGATCCTGCAGGTGGCGCGCGAGCAGAAGTGCGACATCATCGGCCTGTCGGGGCTGATCACCCCGTCGCTGGACGAAATGGTGCACGTGGCCCGCGAGATGCAGCGCCAGGACTTCCACCTGCCGCTGATGATCGGGGGGGCAACCACCTCCAAGGCGCATACCGCGGTGAAGATCGAGCCCAAGTACAGCAACGACGCGGTGGTCTACGTGACCGACGCCTCGCGTGCGGTGGGCGTGGCCACGCAGTTGCTGTCCAAAGAGCTCAAGCCGGCCTTCGTGCACAAGACCCGCGAGGACTACGTGGAGGTGCGCGAACGCACCGCCAACCGCAGCGCGCGCACCGAGCGCCTGAGCTATGCGCAGTCGATCGAGGCCAAGCCGAAATACGACTGGTCTGCCTACCAGCCGGTGGCACCGACCTTTACCGGTACCCGCGTGCTGGAGAACATCGACCTCAAGGTGCTGGCCGAGTACATCGACTGGACGCCGTTCTTCATCTCCTGGGACCTGGCTGGCAAGTACCCGCGCATCCTCAACGACGAGGTGGTGGGCGAAGCGGCCACCGCCCTGTTCGCCGATGCACAGGAAATGCTGGCCAAGCTGATCGACGAGAAGCTGATCAGTGCCCGCGCGGTGTTCGGCTTCTGGCCGGCCAACCAGGTGGCGCACGACGACATCGAGGTGTACGGCGATGACGGCCAGCCCCTGGCCCTGCTGCACCACCTGCGCCAGCAGACGATCAAGCCCGACAGCAAGCCCAATTTCTGCCTGGCGGACTTCGTGGCGCCCAAGGACAGCGGCATCACCGACTACGTGGGCGGCTTCATCACCACCGCCGGCATCGGCGCCGAGGAAGTGGCCAAGGCCTACCAGGACAAGGGCGACGACTACAGCTCGATCATGGTCAAGGCCCTGGCCGACCGCCTGGCCGAGGCCTGCGCCGAGTGGCTGCACGAGCAGGTGCGCAAGGAGTACTGGGGCTATGCCAAGGACGAGCACCTGGACAACGAGGCGCTGATCAAGGAGCAGTACGCGGGTATCCGCCCTGCCCCGGGCTACCCGGCGTGCCCGGACCACACCGAGAAGGAAACCCTGTTCCGCCTGCTCGACGGCACGGCGATCGGCGAGACCGGCCCGAGCGGCGTGTTCCTCACCGAGCACTTCGCGATGTTCCCGGCGGCGGCGGTCAGCGGCTGGTACTTTGCCCACCCGCAGGCGCAGTACTTTGCCGTGGGCAAGGTCGACAAGGACCAGGTCCAGAGCTACACCGCGCGCAAGGGGCAGGACCTGGCGGTAACCGAGCGCTGGCTGGCGCCCAACCTGGGGTACGACAACTAAGCGCTGGTGAGGCAAGGGTCTACACTGAGCTGAAGCCTTTTACAGGAGCAGATCATGGAAGACCCGGCCGAACACAAACCGCCGACCTTCTGGCAAATGCTGCACAGCGTGCTGGCTGCAGCCTTTGGCGTGCAGACCGGCAAGAACCGCGCCCGCGACTTCACCCACGGCAAGCCCGCGCACTTCATTGCGCTGGGCACGGCCTTCACGCTGGTGTTCATCCTGGTGCTGATAGGGCTGGTTCAGCTGGCGATGCACCTGACGGCACGCTGAATCTGTTCTGCCCCCATCGCGGGTCAAGCCCGCTCCCACACGGGCATTGCTGACCCGCGGTAGGCCGCAATCGACCTTCAGGGCTCCAGCCCGATCCCACGCAGTATCACACTGGTCACCGTCTGCAACGCCCGCTCGAACTGCGGTTCGCTCAGCGGCTGGTGCGCGTTGAGCAGGTTCACCTGGTGGCTGAAGTCGGCGTAGTGCTGGGTCGAGGCCCAGATCATGTACAGCAGCCCCGAGGGCTCCACCGGCAGAATCCGCCCGTCCTCGACCCACTGGCGAATCTTGCCCTCCTTGAGCTTGGCCCATCCGTACAGGCTGTCATCCAGCGCCGCCCCCAGGTGCGGCGCACCGTGGATGATCTCGTTCGCCCACACCTTGGAACCGTGCGGGCGGGTCCAGGAATGGTTCATCTTGGCGCGGATATAGGTGCTGAGCACGATGCGCGGGTCATCGTAGAGCTCGAAGCACAGGGCGTCCTGCTTCCACACTTCCAGCAAGCCGAACAGCACCGCCTGGTACAGCTCGGCCTTGGTGCTGAAGTAATAGTGCACGTTGCTGCGCGGCAGCGCGGCGGCCTCGGCGATGTCGGCCATGGCCGTGCCGGCGAAGCCCTTCTCGGCAAAGACCTTTTCTGCTGCCAGCAGGATGCTGTCGACATTGCGTTGGCGAATGCTGTGCTTGTGCGCGGCCATGGGCGGGTCCGTTGCGGATGACCCTGCAAGGCTACCACCGCCAGGGCGATTCGTGCCGCACGCTCAAAAAAGTTGTGCCGCGGGCGGTGTTTTTCAGCGCCGTGCGCTGTCCGATACTGCGCCTCACCGCATTACATCCCACACAAGAGGACGCACTCCATGACTATTCCCCTGCTCGGCCTGGGCACCTTCCGGCTCAAGGACCAGGTGGTCATCGACTCGGTCAGCCAGGCCCTCGAACTGGGCTACCGGGCCATCGACACCGCGCAGATCTACGGCAACGAGGCCGACGTCGGGCACGCCATCGCCGCCAGCGGCGTTGCACGCAACGAGCTGTTCCTGACCAGCAAGATCTGGACCGAGAACCTGGGCGCCGACAAGCTGATCCCCAGCCTGAAAGAGAGCCTGCACAAGCTGGGCACCGACTATCTGGACCTGACCCTGATCCATTGGCCGTCGCCCAAGGGCGCCGTGCCGGTGGCCGAGTTCATGGGCGCCCTGCTCGAAGCGAAGCGCCAGGGCCTGACCCGCCAGATCGGCGTGTCCAACTTCACCATCGCCTTGCTGCGTCAGGCCATCGAGGTGGTTGGCGCCGAACAGATCGCCACCAACCAGATCGAGCTGCACCCCTACCTGCAGAACCGCACGCTGGTGGATTTCATGCACGAACAGGGCATCGCGGTGACCTCCTACATGACCCTGGGCTATGGCAAGGTGCTGCACGATCCGCTGATCCAGCAGATCGCCGAACACCATGGCGCCACCCCGGCGCAGGTGGCCCTGGCCTGGGCGATGCAGCTGGGCTATGCGGTGATCCCCTCCTCGACCCGGCGTGAAAACCTGGCCAGCAACCTGAAGGCAGCGCAGCTGCGCCTGAGCGAACAGGACATGGCGCAGATTGCCGGCCTGGACAAGGGCGAGCGCCTGGTCGACCCCGAGTCGCTTGCACCCGCCTGGGACTGATCAACCGCGGTCGGTGCACACCTTGGCCAGTTTCAGGTACTGCACGGTGTGCTGCCGGCCGGCAGAGTCCACGTAGGTCATGTACGCCTTCACCACGTCGCAGACCTCGGTGGCCGGCTCGTCCAGTTGCACCACGCGCGCCACGTCCAGTGGCATGCCGTACTGATAGACCGTGGTTGTCTGGGCCTGGGCGGCACCGGCCAGCAACAGCGCCAGGGGCAGCAGCATTCGCAGCGTCATGACAGTTCTCCCGTGAAATGGAAGGCACGCCCGGCACCGGCGCGCGCCGACCCTTTCAGTGTGGTGCCATGCCTGCCCTGGCGTCGCTTTCGCGGATCAACGGCATGCCCATCGCCTGCGCATAGCCGCTGGGGGCGAAGCGCCAGGTCACCAGCAGCATCAGCAGCACCGTCACGCTCAGCAGCAGCCAGGAGGCCTGGAAGTCGCCGCTGACGTCGCGCAACCAGCCGGTGACGTAAGGCACGATGCCGGTGATGATGAAGCCCACGCCCTGCACGAACGCCGCCAGCGCCCCCGCACTGGCCGGGGCCTTGAGGTGTTCGAGGGTCAGCGTGAGGCTGAGGCTGAAGCACGCGCCCAGGCCGAAGCCGATCAGGGCCACCCATAGCCCGGCGATCGCCGGGGCCAGCAGCAGGCCGACAAAGCCTGCCAGTTGCACGGTCAACGCCAGCCACAGGCCGGGGCGCCGATCCACCAGGCGACGCAGCAGCAAGGGCAGCCCGAGGGCGCCGGCCACCTGGAACACGGTCATCAGCCCCACCAGCTCGCCACCGCCCTGGGCACTGCCGCCGACCTGCTGGTAGTAGGCCGGCAGCCACGCCACCATGCTGGTGTAGCCGCCATTGATCAGCCCGAAATAGACCGCCAGCAGCCATGCCCGACGGCTGCCGAACAGGTGCCCGCTGGCACCTGCGCCGCCGACCGCCGCTTCGAGCTGCGGGCGCACCCAGGCCCATACCGCGAACGCCAGCAAGGCCGGCAACAGCCAGATGCCCAGGCCTGCCTGCCAGTGCGAGAACTGCTCGGCCACCCGCGGCCCGAGCACGGCGGCGGCCCCGCCGCCGCTCATCAGGGCTGCCGAATACACACCCATGGCCATGGCCAGGCGGTGAGGAAACCGCCGGTTGACCAGCCCCGGCATCAGCGCCTGAATGCAGGCCACCCCAAGCCCGGCCAATGCTGCGCTGGCGATCAGCGCAGCGGCGGAGTCGAGGGTCAGGCGCCAGGCGCAGGCCAGCGCGATGGCGGCCAGCCCGGCGAGCATCGCGCCCTGCTCGCTGACCCAGCGGCGCAACCAGGGTTGCAGCAAGGGCACCAGCCCCATGCACAGCACGGGCAAGGCGGTCAGCAGCGCGGCCTGCTGGTAGCCGATGCCGGTGCTCTGGCGGATGGCCTCCAGCAATGGGCCGATGCTGGTGAGGATGGGGCGCAGGTTCAGCGCCATCACCACCACCAGCAACAGCAGCAAGGTACTGCGAGCCTGCTCGCGCATCACCCCTGCACCTGCCGCCAGGCGGCGTACAGGCCCTGCTCGCCGGCTGGCTTCAGGGGTGCCAGGGGCAGCGACTGCTGCTGCGGCGGGCGTGCCATCTGCACGTACACCGCTGCCGTCGACAGGCCATAGGGCTCGCCGTCTTCGTTGCTGTAGGCGAACCAGGCGCGCTCGATACCGCACAGGTGCATGGCGGCCAGGCACATCGGGCAGGGGTGGCCGGTGGCGTAGATTTCGCAGCCTTCCAGGCGCGGGCTGCCGAGCACCTGGCTGGCCAGGCGGATGGCCTGCAGTTCGGCGTGGGCGGTCGGGTCCTGGGTCAGGTGGATCTGGTTGACCGCCTCGGCGATCACCCGGCCCTGGTGCACCAGCACCGCCGCGAACGGGCGGCCGCCGGCCTGGATGTTAGCCCGGGCCAGCCCCAGCGCTTGCTGCATGAAATGTTCGTTGGCCATGGTCAGGCTCCTGTCAGGTTCAATGGGCATCGTGGGCCAGCAGCAACTCGACGATCCGCTGCTGGCCGCGTTCCCGGGCGTGCTGCAGGGGCGTCACGCCCTGGCGGTCGGCAAGGTTGACGTCGGCACCGGCGTCGATCAGCAGTTGCACGATGGCCTGGTGACGCGGGCCGCCATCGCTGAGCAGGATGGCTTCGAGCAGCCCGGTCCAGCCCAGCGAGTTCACGTGGTCGGGTGCAACGCCGGCGGCCAGCAGGCGAGCGACCACCTCGACATGGCCGCGCTCGCATGCGGGGATCAGCGCCGTGCCGCCATAGCGGTTGGTGCTCTTGAGGTCCGCGCCATGGGCCAGGGTCATCTCCAGAATCTGCAACTGGCCTTCGGCGCCGGCCAGCAGATACGGGCTGTCGTGCATCCAATTGCTGGCGTTGACGTCGGCGCCGGCGTCGATCAACCGGCGCGCCGCCGCCACATGCCCGCCGGCGGTGGCCAGCAGCAGCGGCGTATTGTTGCGCGAGTCGCGCTGATCGACGTCGGCGCCCTGGGCCAGCAAGGCGCCGACGCGGGTGGGGTTGCCGCTGGCGGCGGCTTCGAGCAAGGTGTCGGCCGCCCCGGCGGCCCCGGCGATGCCGAGGCTGGCGCACAGCCCGGCAACCCCGTACATCCAGTGTCTGAGCAATGACATGGCGCCTCCTTTGGTGCAATGAAGCGGGATTATCCGAGGCTTGGGGTGTAGCATGAAATTAATTGATTTCATGCATACCAGTGGGTAATCGAATGCTTGACCCCGTACTGCTGCGCAGCTTCGTGACCGTGGTGGAAACCGGCAATTTCACCCGCGCCGCCGAGCGCCTGCACCTGACCCAGTCGACCATCAGCCAGCAGATCATCCGGCTGGAGCAGCACCTGGGGGTGCGCCTGCTGGATCGCAGCCAGCGCCAGGTGTGGCCGACCGAAGACGGCGAGCGCCTGCTGGGGTATGCCCGGCGCCTGCTGCGCCTGGACGAAGAGGCGCGCCAGGCGTTCAGCCCGGTGCAGGCGCAACGGGCACTACGCCTGGGGGTGCCGGAAGACCTGGCCGGGGAAGTGCTGACCGAGCCATTGAGCCGGTTCATCGGCGAGCGCCCGCATGTGCGCCTGGAGGTCGAGAGCGGGCTGAGCAGCCCGCTGCTGCGCCTGTACCGTGATGGCGAGCTGGACTTGCTGCTGGTCAAGCAATGGGGTGCGGACCGCGACCGCCATGCCGGCTGGCGCGAGCCGTTGTCGTGGGTGTGCAGTGCCGGGCAGACGCAGCTGGCCGACCCGGTGCCGCTGGTGGTGTTTCCGGTGGGGGCGCTGTACCGGCAGGAAATGATCAATGCGCTGGAAGCCCGTGGGCGCAGCTGGCGTATCAGCTATTCGAGCACCAGTCTGGCCAGCCTGGGGGCGGCGGTGAGTGCGGGGTTGGGCGTGAGCCTGATACCGACCCGCAGCGTGTTGCCGACCCATCGGGTGCTGGGTGAAGCGCAGGGGTTTACCCCGGTCCAGGGCCTGGAGCTGGCGTTGTACGGGCGCAAGGGGCTGGACGCCGATGGCCTGGCGCTGCGCGAGCTGCTGCAGACCCTGTGCGAGCAGCGCGCAGGGTGTCGAGGGGGCCAGCCCCCTACTCCCCCGCCACCCGCGCCCGGTAGCTCCCCGGGCTCTCCCCCGTCCATTTCTTGAACGCGCGATGAAACGCGCTGGGCTCCTGGAAGCCGGTCTGCTCGGCAATCTGCGCCACGCTCAACACACCATCGCGCAGACACTCGAACGCCAGTGCACGGCGCACCTCGTCCTTGATCTGCTGGTACGAACACCCCTCACGCTCCAACTGCCGGCGAAAACTGCTCGGGCTCAGGCCCTCGGCTGCCGCCATGCCCAGCAAGGTTGGCCACTGCCCGTACTGACGCCCGCGCAGATGCCGGTATACCCGCGCCGCCAATCCGTTCTGGTTGCGGTAGCGCACCACCAGCCACTGCGGCGCACTGCGCAGGAAGGTCTTGAGCGCACCCAGGTCCTGCACCACCGGCAAGCGCAGGTAGTGCGCCGAGAACTCGACCTGGGTGCGGCCACTGCCCAACTGCAGGTTCGGCCCCCACAGCAACGCGTCGTCCTCCAGCACCGCACGCCCGTCGCGCAGTTCGGTACGGTCGATGGCGATGCGCCGCCCCCCCAGCCAGCACAGCAGGCTGACCACCAGCACCAGGAAGGTCTCCTCTGCATATACCCGAGTCTGCGCATCGTCGAAATGCGACTCCAGGCTGATCACCGCACGCTGCCCACGCACCACCAGGCGCCCGCGCACGTCACGCAGGAACAGGCCGAAGTTGCTCAGGCACTGGCGCAAGGCCTTTTCCAGCGTCGGCTCCTGGATCAGCCCACGACAGATCAGGGCGAAACTGCCCAGCGGCATGCCGTGGCTGTCGAGGTTGAAGAATTCGTCGCCCAGGTCTTCAATGAGCAGCAGCCACAGCCGTGCGAACGCCCTGGCCGGCACCCGTGCATCGGGTGCGTCCACCACCGCCGGGTCGATGCCCGCCTGCACCAGCAACGCACTGGCGCGCGCCGGCTGTTGGCGCAGTGTGTGCAGCATGATGTGCACGAAGTACACCGCGACCGAATCGTTTTCCCGCATGACTGTTTCCGCTATGCAGCGTAAGAATATGGCAAAAAGTGCCAGCCTCGCTGGGCAGTTATGGCATAGGCCCAGGCGTGACCTTTGCCTAGACTCGAACCCATCCCGAGCGTGGCCCCGGGCGCCATTCTGGCAGAGCCAGGCAGCGCCCCGCCACGCTTTCGCACACTGGAGTCGCGTATGAACACCCCGCAAATCTATGTAGTGAGCGCCGTTCGCTCGGCCATCGGCACCTTCGGCGGCTCGCTCAAGGACCTGCCCCTGGCCGACCTGGCCACCCAGGTGACCCGCGCCGCCATCGAACGCTCCGGCATTGCCCCCGAACAGATCGGCCACATGGTCATGGGCAACGTGATCCCCACCGAGCCGCGTGACGCGTACCTTGGCCGCGTGGCTGCGATGAACGCCGGCGTACCCAAGGAAACCCCGGCATTCAACGTCAACCGCCTGTGCGGCTCGGGCCTGCAGGCCATCGTCTCGGCCGCGCAGAGCCTGCTGCTGGGCGAGGCCGAGGCGGTGATTGCCGCCGGCGCCGAATCCATGAGCCGCGGCCCGTACCTGCTGCCGCAGGCGCGCTGGGGCGCGCGCATGGGTGACCTGAAGGGTGTCGACTACATGCTGGGCATTCTGCAGGACCCGTTCGAAGGCTTTCACATGGGCATCACCGCCGAGAACGTGGCGGCGAAAAACGGCATCACCCGCCAGATGCAGGACGAGGTGGCCCTGACCAGCCAGCAGCGCGCCGCCCGCGCCATCGCCGAAGGCCGCTTCACCAGCCAGATCGTGCCCATCGAGATCCCGAGCCGCAAAGGTCCGGTACGTTTCGAGGTGGACGAGCATGTGCGTGGCGATGTGAGTGCCGAGCAACTGGCCGGCATGAAGCCTGCCTTCAAGAAGGACGGCACCGTCACCGCCGGCAACGCCAGCGGCCTCAACGACGGCGCCGGCGCCCTGGTGCTGGCCACCGGCGAAATGGTCGAGCGCCTGGGCTTGCGCCCGCTGGCGCGCCTGGTGGCCTATGCACATGCAGGCGTCGAGCCCGAGCTGATGGGCCTGGGCCCGGTGCCGGCCACGCGCAAGGTGCTGGAAAAGGCCGGCCTGAGCGTCGCCGACCTGGACGTGATCGAGTCCAACGAAGCCTTCGCTGCCCAGGCCTGCGCCGTGTCGCGGGAACTGGGCCTGGACCCCGAAAAGGTCAACCCCAACGGCTCGGGCATTTCCCTGGGCCACCCGGTGGGAGCCACCGGGGCCATCATCGCCACCAAGGCGATCCATGAGCTGCAACGTATCCAGGGCCGCTACGCGCTGGCCACCATGTGCATCGGCGGCGGTCAGGGTATCGCCGTCGTGTTCGAACGTGTTTGAGTCGGAGTTAACCGTGAGTATTGAAAACATCGCCGTGATCGGCGCCGGCACCATGGGCAACGGGATTGCCCAGGTGTGTGCAGTGGCCGGCTACCAGGTCACCCTGATCGACGTGTCCGAGGCCGCGCTGGAGCGTGGCCTGGCCACCCTGCGCAAGAACCTGGAGCGCCAGGTCAGCAAGCAGACCCTGCAGGCCGAACAGGCCGAGGCAGCCCTGACGCGCATCGCCACCAGCACCGACTACGCGCAGCTCAAGGGCGCGCAGCTGGTGATCGAGGCAGCCACCGAGAACCTCGCCCTGAAGGTGAAGATTCTGCAGCAGGTGGCCGCCAGCGTGGCCGACGACTGCGTCATCGCCACCAACACCTCGTCGCTGTCGATCACCCAGCTGGGCGCATCGGTGAGCCAGCCCGAACGTTTCATCGGCGTGCACTTCTTCAACCCGGTGCCGATGATGGCGCTGGTCGAGATCATTCGCGGCCTGCAGACAAGCGATGCCACCTACGCCAGCGCCATGGCCCTGACCGAGCGCGTGGGCAAGACCGCCATCAGTGCCGGCAACCGCCCGGGCTTCGTGGTCAACCGCATCCTGGTGCCGATGATCAACGAGGCAATCATGGTGCTGCAGGAAGGCCTGGCCAGCGCCGAGGACATCGACACCGGCATGCGCCTGGGCTGCAACCAGCCCATCGGCCCGCTGGCCCTGGCCGACCTGATCGGCCTGGACACGCTGCTGGCGATCATCGAGTCGTTCCACGACGGCTTCAACGACAGCAAGTACCGCCCCGCTGCCCTGCTCAAGGAAATGGTCGCCGCCGGCTACCTGGGGCGCAAGAGCGGCCGCGGCTTCTTCACCTACTGAGGTACGGGCATGCCGCAGACCTGCGCCGAACGTTGCGCCAACTTTGAAGAACGTCGGGACAAGGCACTCGAACTCTTTGCGGTCAAGGGGTTCGGCCAGGTCAGCATGCGTGAACTGGCCAGCCACCTGGGGCTGACGGCGGGCTCGCTGTATCACCACTTCCCGAGCAAGCAGCACCTGCTGTTCGACCTGATCGAAGAGCTGTTCGAGGAGTTGCTGGCCACCCTGCAGCCCCGTGGGCGCGGCAAGCCCGGGGCCACGGCGTTGAGCCGGGTGATAAAGGCACACTGGGCGCTGCATGCCGAGCGCCCGTTGCAGTTTCGCCTGGCCGAGCGTGACCTGTGCTGCCTGAGCGAGGAACAACAGGCACGCATCGCCCAGCTGCGCCGTGAATACGAAACCCGCCTGTTACAGTTGATCGCCCCTCACGCGGCCCTGCCGCCGCCAGCCCGGGAGGCGACCGGCCATGTCATCGCCACGCTGCTCAACAGCCTGCCCGGCTGGTTGCAGGCCTCACCGCTGGGGCAGCCACAACGCCTGGCGCTGATGGAAAACATGCTGCTGGGGGCGATAGAGCGCACCCTGCAGACCGGTGCGCTGGACGCTGCCGCTTGAACTCACGCCAACGTCAGGCCTATTTCAGGAGTTCCTGAATCTGGTCGCGCAGGCTGTCCAGGTCGAACGGCTTGGCCAGGATCGGTGCCTTGAACGCGATCGGGCTGCCCGACTCGCGGATCTCCGCCGGGTAGCCACTGATGAAGATCACCTTCAGGTCCGGGCGCAGCTTGACCGCAGGTTCGGCGATCTGTACCCCTGAAATGCCGCCCGGCAGGCGGAAGTCGGTCACGATAAGGTCCAGGTGCGGCTTGCTGGCCAGGATCTTGAATGCCTGCTCGCCATCTTCGGCCACCAGCACGTGATAGCCCTCGCCTTGAAGATAGTCCTTCAGGATCATGCGAATGACCGGTTCGTCTTCGACGACCAGTACTACATCTTGCGCATCTTCACTCATGCCAATGCCTTCAACTCGTATTTGATTCATGGGGGATCGCTATACGACCCCGGCCTCACGCAGAGGTTGCCTGCTGCGCGCCACTTTCTTGCGGGCTGCGTACCAGTGGCAGGCGCACGCTGAATGTCGCGCCCTGGCCCTCGGTACTGCTGACCGTGATGCTGCCGCCATGGGCCAGCACGATCTGTTCGGAAATATACAGGCCCAGCCCCAGGCCGGCACTGCTCTGGTTGGAGCATACCCGCTCGAACTGCTGGAAGATGCGCTGCTGGTTCTCGGCACTGATGCCGATGCCATGGTCGCGCACCTGCACGCAGGCCATGCCCTGTTCCTCGAACACGCGCACCTGCACCGGCGACTTGGCGCCATAGCGCAGGGCGTTGGTGAGCAGGTTGGCGATCACCTGCTCGATACGAAACTCGTCCCAGTAGCCGACCAGTTCGGCGCCGGCCTGCAGGCTGATGCTCGAGTCGACCGCAGCCGCCTGGGCGGCGAAGTTCTCGACCAGGCCGCTGACCAGCTGGCACAGGTCGAACGATGCGGGCCGGATCGACAGCTTGCCGGTACGGATGCGCGACACGTCGAGCATGTCTTCGATCAGCCGGATCAGGCTGTTGATCTGGCGCTCGTCACGCTCGACCATGGCGTGCATCTTGTCCAGGGTGAAGGCATCGGCGTTGTTGCGCGCCAGGTGCAGCTTGCGCAGCTGGGTCTCCAGTATCAGACCGTTGAGCGGTGTGCGCACCTCGTGGGAGACGATCGACATGAAGTCGTCGCGCATGCGTACGGCGTGCTCCAGCTCGCTGCGCGTGACCTGCAGCTGCGCCAGCAGCAGCTCCTGCTCCTGGCGGCTGCGCTCCAGGGCCTCCAGCTGCTGGCCGAGGGCCTTGCGCTGGCGGTACAGGTCGATGAACACCGCCACCTTGCTCTTCACCGCCTGGGTGTCCAGCGGCTTGTGCAGGAAGTCCACCGCGCCGCTCTCGTAGCCCTTGAAGGCGTAGTTCATCTCGCGCGCCGCAGCGCTCACGAACACGATGGGAATGTTCTTGGTCTTTTCCGTACCGCGCATCATCTCGGCCAGTTCGAAACCGTTCATCCCGGGCATCTGGACGTCGAGGATGGCCAGTGCGAACTCGTGCTCGAGCAACAGCGACAACGCATGGTCGGCCGATTGCGCCTGGTACACGTTGCGGTCCGGCCCCTTGATCAGCGCCTCGAGCGCCAGCAGGTTTTCCGGCAGGTCGTCGACGATCAGCAGGTTTGCTTGGATATGGCTTAGCATGCACGTGGTTCCAGCTTGGCGAGCAATTGCCCGATGCCATTCAATGGGAGTATGTGGTCGGGCCGGTGCAGCGCCAGCGCCGCCTCGGGCATGACCGCGACTTGCGCCTCATGCGGGTCCTGAATCAGGGTAGTACCGCCGTGCTCCTTGATGCGCGCCAGCCCGCGCGCTCCGTCTTCGTTGGCGCCGGTCAGCAGCACGCCGACCAGGCCGTCGCCATAGGCATCGGCGGCCGACTCGAAGAGGATGTCGATCGAGGGGCGGGAAAAGTGCACGCGGTCCTCCTGGCTCAGGGACAGGCTGCGGTCACGCTCCACCGACAGGTGATAGCCGGGGCCGGCCACGTAGATCATCCCCGGCACCACGCTTTCCTTGTCGCGGGCCTCCTGCACGGGGCGCTGCAAGCGGCGGCTGAAGACTTCGGCCAGCTGGCTGTGGCGGTCGTCGGGCAGGTGCAGCACGCACAGCAGCGCAATGGCGTAGTCGGCGGGCAAGGCGGCAAACACCGTGAGCAGCGCCGACACGCCCCCGGCTGAAGCCCCCACCACGATCGCATCGGTGCCTTTCATGACTTTCGGTAGATCCGTTCTGGCTTGACCAGCGCGTCGAAGCGGTTGGCGTAAGCGGAAAAATCCAGGGTTTCCTTGCTGCCCAGCACCAGAAAGCCACGGTGGCACAGCGAGTCGTGAAACAGACCGAAGGCCCGGTCCTGCAGGGTCTTGTTGAAGTAGATGAGCACGTTGCGGCACGAGATCAGCTGGGTTTCGGAGAACACGCTGTCGGTGGCCAGGCTGTGGTCGGCGAAGGTCACGTTTTCGCGCAGGCTGCTGTCGATGATCGCGTTGCCATAGGCGGCAGTGTAGTAGTCGCTGAAGGCCCGGCGCCCGCCGGCCTTCTGGTAGTTCTCGGTGTACTCGCGCATGTTCTGCATCGAGTAGATGCCCTGCTTGGCCTTTTCCAGCGAGCTGGGGTTGATGTCGGTGGCGTAGATGATGGTGCGTTCGAGCAACCCTTCTTCGCGCAGCAGGATGGCCATGGAGTAGACCTCCTCGCCCGTGCTGCAGCCGGCAATCCAGATCTTGATCGAGGGCCAGGTCTTGAGGTGCGGCACCACCTCCTCGCGCAGCGCGAGGAAGTGACCGGGGTCGCGAAACATCTCGCTCACCGGGATGGTGAGGTACTGCAGCAACTGCATGAACACACTCGGGTCGTGCAGCACCCGTTCCTGCAGGGCCGACACCGTGGCACATTCGAACTGGCGCACGGCATGCAGCACCCGGCGCTTGATCGAAGCGCCGGAATAGTCGCGAAAGTCATAGCTGTACTTGAGGTAGATCGCCTCGATCAGCAGCCGGATTTCAATGTCGGTGTTACGTTCGATACTCAAATTCGCTCCAGTTGCGGCAGCCATACCCGAATCAGGGAGAACAGCCGGTCCAGCTCTATCGGCTTGGCCAGGTAGTCGTTGGCGCCGGCCTGCAGGCAGCGCTCCTGGTCATCCTTCATGGCCTTGGCGGTGACGGCGATGATCGGCAGCTTGCGCCAGCGCGGGTCCTTGCGAATGCGCCGTGTGGCTTCATAGCCGTCCATCTCCGGCATCATCACGTCCATCAGCACCAGGTCGATATCGCTGACCTGCTCGAGTTTTTCGATGGCCTCGCGGCCATTGCGACCGATCTCCACGATCGCGCCCTTGTGCTCCAGCGCACTGGTGAGGGCGAAGATGTTGCGCACGTCGTCGTCCACCAGCAGGATCTTGCGCCCCTCGAACACCTTGTCGCGGCTGCGCGCGGTCTTGAGCATGCGCTGACGTTCATGGGACAGCGTCGACTCGACTTTGTGCAGAAACAGCGTGACTTCATCCAGCAACCGCTCGGGTGAACGCGCGCCCTTGATGATGATCGAGCGCGAGTACTTGAGCAGGTCGGCCTCTTCGTCGCGGGTCAGGTTGCGCCCGGTGTAGACGATCACCGGCGGGAACGAGCGGATATCGTCGGCGGTCATGCGCTTGAGCAGCTCGTTGCCGAGCATGTCGGGCAGCTTGAGGTCGATGATCATGCAGTCGTAGATGTTCTCGCGCAGCAGCTCCAGGGCTTCCTGGGCCATGCCCACCGCGGTGATCTTGATGTCTTCGTCGCCGATCAGGCGGGCGATGCTTTCGCGCTGCAGGTCATCGTCTTCCACCAGCAGGATGTGCTTGAGCTTCTGGGTCAGCTTGGCTTCCAGGCGGCCGAACACGGCCTTGAGCTCCTCACGGCTGGTGGGCTTGACCGCATAGCCGATCGCGCCCATGTGCATGGCCGCCTCGACACGGTCCTCGACCGAGATGATGTGCACCGGTATGTGCCGGGTGGACGCCTGCTCCTTGAGCCGCTGCAGCACGGTAAGGCCGGAATGGTCGGGCAGGCGCATGTCCAGCAGGATGGCGTCGGGGATGTAGCTGGCCGCCAGTTCGAAGCCTTCGTCGGCGGCCTGGGCCACCAGGCAGCTGTAGCCCAGTTCGTGGGCCAGGTCGAAGAGGATGCGGGCAAAGTTGGGCTCGTCCTCGATCACCAGGATGCAGCGGTTGCTGAACGGTGCCAGGTGACGGTCGTCGGCGAAGCTGGCCGCCGGACGCGGGGCTTCGGCGGCCGGCAGCACGACGGGGGCCGCCACGGGCAACGGCGCGGCGGCGCGGGCCACCAGTGCCAGCGGCTGCGCCTCGACGCTCGGCTCGTACGACTCGGGCAGTATCAAGCTGAACACGCTGCCCTGGCCCAGTTGGCTTTCGACACGGATCTGGCCGCCCAGCAACTGCGCCAGGTCACGGGAAATCGACAGCCCCAGGCCCGTGCCGCCGTAGCGCCGGTTGGTGGTGCCGTCGGCCTGGTGGAAGGCTTCGAAGATGCTCTGCTGCTGGTCGTCGGCAATGCCGATGCCACTGTCGCGCACCGAGAACACGATGCCGGTGCCGGCCTGGTAGCCGATGGTCAGCGCCACCTGGCCGCGCTCGGTGAACTTCAGCGCGTTGGACAGCAGGTTCTTGAGGATCTGCTCCAGGCGCTGGCGATCGGTGAACAGGGTGGCCGGCACCTGCGGCTCTACGGTGACGCTGAAGGCCAGCTGCTTCTGCTGCGCCAGCGGCTCGAACAGGCTGCGCAGGCCTTCGGCCATGCGGCTGATGTGGGTGGTTTCGGCGCGTACATCGAGCTTGCCGGCCTCGACCTTGGCGATGTCGAGAATGTCGTTGATCAGGTTGAGCAGGTCGTTGCCGGCCGAATAGATCGACTCGGCGAACTTGACCTGCTCGGCGCTGAGGTTGTCCTGCGGGTTCTCGGCCAGCAGCTTGGCCAGGATCAGCGAGCTGTTGAGCGGGGTGCGCAGCTCGTGGGACATGTTGGCGAGGAATTCGGACTTGTACTTGCTCGAGCGCTGCAGTTCCTCTGCACGCTCCTGCAACTCGACCTGCACCCGGTTCAGCTCGCCGTTCTTGCGGTCCAGCGCATCGCGCTGCTCGGCCAGCGCGTCGGTACGCTCGGCCAGTTGCTCGTTGGTCTGCTCCAGCTCGGCCTGCTGCGTCTCCAGATGGGCCTGGGACTCCTTGAGCACCCGGGACTGTTCCTCGAGCTCTTCGTTGGCGGTCTTGAGCTCTTCCTGCTGCACCTGCAGCTCTTCGTTGAGCTGCTGGGTTTCGGCCAGCACTTCCTGCAGGCGCTGGCGATAGCGCGCACTCTCGATGGAGGTGCCCAGGTTGTCGGCCAACCGCTCGAGAAACTCGATGTCGCGATCCTCCACTGCGCGCAGAAAGCCCAGCTCGACCACACCATTGACCTGGCCGTCGTTGATCGCCGGAATCACCAGCACGTTGCGCGGGCACCCCTCGCCCAGCCCGGAGCTGACCTTGAAGTAGTCCTGCGGCACCTCGTCCAGGCGCATCAGGCGACGTTGCGCCACGGCCTGGGCAAGGATGCCCTCTTGGGCGCCGACGACCTGCTCCTGCCCCTGCTGCTCGCGGGAGAAGCCGTAGCTGGCCACGCGGCGCAGGCTGCCATGCTCGTCGCGCACGTACACGGCCGCCACCACGCTGCCCAGGTAATGGGCGAAGAACTGCAGGATGTTGTTGCCCAGCATCGGCAGGGTCAGTTGCCCCAGCACCTGCTCGGCCAGACGCGATTGCCCGGCGCGCTGCCAGGCCTGCTGTTCGAGGCGCTCGGCAGCGCGCTGCTGGGCCTCCAGGTTGGCCGCGTAGTTGCTGGACAGGTTGAGCAGGTCGCGGCGGCCGATGTAGGCCAGCAATGCGCTGAGCAGCACCACGAAGGCCAGGTAAAGGGAAATGGACCACTTCGTGGTGTTGCTGACCTGATCGTTGCGGGCAAGACGCAGCTGTTGCTCCATCGCGACGAAATCGTCGAACTCCTTGCGGATCTCGTCGGTCAGGCGCTTGCCCTGACCGAGCTTGATGGGCGTGCGGTAGTCGTCATTGGCGCGGCGCAGGGCGATCATGTCCTTGCCGAAGTTGTTCCAGGCGGCCTGCAGGGCTTGCAGGCGGCTCAGGCGGTCGACCTGCTGCGGGTTGTCGGCCACCAGTTCCTTGAGCGTCTCGAGTTCGGCCTGTATGCGTGGCTTGGCCACTTCATAGGGGTCGAGGAACTGCTCGTCGCCAGTGAGCAGGAACCCGCGCATGCCGGTTTCCATGTCGATGGACAGCTTGACCGCCTCGTTGGCGTTGTTGATCACCCGGTCGGTGTGGGCGACCCACTGGATGACCGACAGCAGGTAGGCAATCACGGCGACGAAAACCACCGCACTGATCAGACCGACCCCCAGGGGCAGGCCGATGTTGCGGCTCAGCAGCTTGCGAAAGCTCTGCTGATCGGTCGAGGCTGGTTGACTCATTGGAAAGGCCCGAGCAAGTAGACGAACGAAAGAGTGTGACGGATTTTCGAGCAATTGTTCCAGTTTTCCGCCAGTTCAATGCCCGCAGCGTGGCGCCGTGCCCGTGTTGGCCGGGCATCGAGCCCGTATTTGAGCCAGTGCTGCGCCAAACGTTCCCTGTTTGGCCAGAGCCCGCTATGCTCACTGGCTGGTACGTTTGACGATCCAGGGAACTAAGCACCGCGTGCTGTTTACAGATAGTGTGTCACCCATTTTCACAGGATCCTGCCATGCCCGATAATCACCCTCTTCTGGTCGTCGAAGACGACACCATCGTGCGCATGCTGATGGTGGATGTGCTCGATGAACTGGGTTACCAGGTGGTGGAGGCCAAAGATGCCGAACAAGCGCTGCAAGTGCTGTGCGACCCGGACAAACCCCTTGCCCTGATGATGACCGATGTCGGCTTGCCCGACATGGACGGCAAGCAACTGGCGGGCAGGGCCCGCGAACTGCGGCCGCTGTTGCCCATCCTGTTCGCCAGTGGCTATGCCGACAGCTTCGATGTGCCCGAGGGCATGCACATGATCGGCAAGCCGTTCAGCATCGACCAGCTGCGCGACAAGGTGACCTCGATTCTGGCCCTCTAGGCGCGCCAGCTCCCGCACCGCTGTACCTGCGGGAGCCGGCCTGCCGCCGAAGAGGCCGAAACGGGTGGCCTGGATTCTGGTTTAATACGCCTTTTTTGCCCAAAGGCCCGCCCTCCCCATGCACCCAACCGCCCTCCACGTACTGGTCATCGGCTATGTCTGGCCCGAACCCCGCTCTTCGGCCGCCGGCGGGCACATGATGCAGCTGCTGGAGTGTTTTCTGGAGCGCGGCTGGCACATCACCTTCAGCAGCCCCGCAGCCATCGGCGAACACAAGGCCGACCTCGCGAGCCTGGGCATCGCCGAGCAGGCCATCGAGCTGAACAACGCCAGTTTCGACCGTTTCATCGCCGACCTTGCCCCCGACGTGGTGTTGTTCGATCGCTTCATGATGGAGGAGCAGTTCGGCTGGCGCGTCGAGAAGCATTGCCCGGCGGCCCTGCGCGTGCTCGAGACCTCCGACCTGCAGAGCCTGCGCGATGCCCGTCATCAGTTGCTGCGCCGGCGCCTGGCCGAGGGCCTGGACAGCAACGACTTTCGCGCGCTGTTCAACACCTCGGGCCCCGACCTGTATCGCCAGATGGCCGGTGCCGACCTGGCCCAGCGCGAACTGGCGGCGATCTACCGCAGCGACCTGAGCCTGATGATCTCGGATGTCGAGATAGACCTGCTGGTCAATGGCTTCGGCGTGCCCGAGGCGTTGCTGCACTGGTGCCCGCTGATGCTGGCGCCGCCCACCGAAGCCTTCAGGCCGTTCGCGGAACGCGAGCACTTTCTCAGCATCGGCAACTTCCGCCACGCGCCGAACTGGGATGCGGTGCTGTGGATGAAGCACAGCCTGTGGCCGATGGTCCGCCGTCGCCTGCCCAAGGCGCAGTTGCACATCTATGGTGCCTACACGCCGCCCAAGGCCACCGCGCTGCACAATGCTGCCGAAGGGTTTCACGTGATGAACTGGGCTGAGGACGCCCTGCAGGTGATGAGCGGCGCACGGGTGTGCCTGGCCCCGCTGCGCTTTGGCGCCGGCATCAAGGGCAAGCTGACCGATGCGATGCTGTGCGGCACGCCCAGCGTGACCACCCCGATTGGCGCCGAGGCCATGCACGGCGACCTGCCCTGGCCAGGCCTGGTGGCCGACACCGCCGAAGGGTTGGCCGATGCCGCGGCGCGGCTCTACAGCGAGCAACCGCGCTGGGAGCAGGCCCAGCGCGACGGGCGCCAGCTGCTGAGCGCCCGCTACGACAGGCGCTGGCACGGCCAGGCCCTGGTGCAGCGCATCGAACACACGCTGGCGCACCTGGATGAACAGCGCCTGTACAACTTCACCGGGGCCATGCTGCGCCACCATCACCACAAGAGCACCCAGTACATGGCCCAGTGGATCGAGGCCAAGAACCGGCCTAGCACCGGCGCAGCAGATACGTGTCCATGATCCAGCCCTTGCGCGCGCGGGCCTGCTCGCGCTGCGCCAGGATCTGCGCCTTGACCTGCATCAGCGGCCCCTCGATCAGCAGCTCGTCGGCAGTGCCCAGGTAGGCGCCCCAATAGATGTGCAGGTGCGGATCGTCCAGTTCGGCAAAGGCGCATTGCCCGTCCAGCATCACCACCACGTTGTCGATGCCTGACTCATCAGCCAGGCGTCGGCCCGGCAGGATATGCAGCGGCTCGCCGATACGGTTCAGTGCAATGCGGTGAGCGGCCGCCAGGGCCTGGACGCTGCTGATGCCGGGGATGACTTCAAGGCTGAACGCCGGCTGCGCCACCCGCTCCAGAATGCGCAGGGTGCTGTCGTAAAGCGTCGGCTCGCCCCACAGCAGGAACGCGCCGCATTGCCCCTCGGCAAGCTCGTCGTGCAGCAGACGCCCATACAGCGCAGCGCGCTGGCGGTGCCAGTCCTCCACGGCACCGACGTAGTCTGCAGCCGCCGCGTCGCGTTGCGGGTCTTCGACCTGCACCAGGCGATAGGGCCGGGTGACGTGGCGCTCCAGCAGCTCCTTGCGCAGGCGCAGCAGGTCGTCCTTGGCGGCGCCCTTGTCCAGCACGAAGAACACGTCGGCGCGGTTCAGGCTGTCGATGGCTTCGAGGGTGATCTGCCGGGGGTTGCCCGGGCCTATTCCAATCAGCAGCAGGTGTTTCATCGCAAGCTCTCCCAGGGGCGCGCGGCCATTGTCGGCCGGCCCGCGCCACTTGGCAAAGCCTGCGCCTACAGTACGGAGAAGTTGTAGCTGACGATCACCCGGGTCTCATCCATGTCGCGGGCGAATTTCTCGTAGTTGCTGCGGTAGGTGGAGTTGCGCAGGCGCACGCTGACGTCCTTGAAGGTGCCGCTCTGCACCTGGTACTTGAGTTCGCTGTCGCGCTCCCATTCCTTGCCCTGTGCCGGGCTGCCCGGCACCTTGACGTGATCGCCGCTGATATAGCGGGTCAGGAAGCTCAGGCCTTCGAGCCCTACAGCC
The DNA here is from genome assembly GCF_029960155.1 of Pseudomonas sp. PS01300. Taxonomy (NCBI): domain Bacteria; kingdom Pseudomonadati; phylum Pseudomonadota; class Gammaproteobacteria; order Pseudomonadales; family Pseudomonadaceae; genus Pseudomonas; species Pseudomonas sp. PS01300. Next base: position 27,060 of record NZ_JASCPN010000006.1, read on the forward strand.
TTGAAGTCGTAGTCGTAGCGCACCTGCCAGGACCGCTCCTGGGCCGCAGCGAAGTCGTTGACCTGGGCGTAGTTGACCAGGTAGGGGTTGCTGCCATCGAGGTACGGCATGGCGTTCTCGCCGTACATGCGCTGCCAGCCGGCGCTGAGCTTGTGCCCGCCCAGGCTGTAGCCAAGCATGGCGCTGAAGGCACGGTGGTCGATGTCGCCGGCACGGGAACGACCGATGTCGTCGCTCTTGATCAGGCGCAGGTCGGCCGAGAGGCGGCCCACGCTCAAGGGCTGGCTGGCCACCAGCCCGAGGAAATGCTGGCGATAGATGTTTTCGAGCTTGGCCACCTGGTACTGCGCGCTCAGGCGCTCGTTGAAGCGGTACTCCAGCCCGGCCGTGTCGAAGTGGTCGGCGCGGGTGTCGCAGGCATAGCGCTTGTTCTTGCAGTGCACGCGGATATCTTGCTGGTCGGTCGAATCGCGGGCGGTGTACTTGTCGAGCCGCGCGGCGCTGAAGGTGAGGTTGTCGACCTCTCTGGACGTCAGCATCGCGCCATGGAACATGGTGGGCAACAGGCGCCCGTCGTTGTACTTGAGCAGCGGCATGTCCGGCAGCATGGCACCGTATTTCAATACGGTCTGCGAGTAACGCACCTTGCCGGCCACACCCAGTTTTGCGTACTGATCGGCCGAATGGCGCGGGTTGTGGCCGCTGGAAGGCAGCAGCCCGCTGTTGCTGTCGGCCGGGCTGGAATCGAGTTTGAAACCCAGCATGCCCAGCGCATCGATACCAAAGCCCACGGTGCCCTGGGTATACCCGGACTGCGCGTTGAGTATGAAGCCCTGCGCCCACTCTTCACGTTTCGACGCGCCCTGGGAGGAGGCGGTGTGACCGTCACGAAAGTCACGATTGAAATACACATTGCGCGCCTCGATGTTGACACTGCTGTCTTGCAGGAAACCACTGGCCTGGGCCGAAACAGTAACGAAGGACAACAACGCGCCGACCACCGGGCGTTGGGCAATGAAGGGAGTTGGGGCACGCATGAAAAGCAGTATCCAGAACGAAGGGCAAGGTATCCATCAGCCCCGACGGGGCTGGGCAAGGGCCGCTGCACACAACTAGGCAGCGACCGCTTATTGTCTCCAAAGCGCTCTGGCACGGGCCATTGGACCATGGTCTAGAACAGATGCCGATGCGGTAATTAATTCTTTAGTGTGGCGAGCACTGTGCAATAAGAAAGTTCCGTAGTGTGTTGTCGTAAAAGTTTGATGTTTATCGCAGGGCGATTGACTACACTCTTTTTACTGTGTTGTTTGTTTTCTACCCGGTGACGCGGCATCAATAGCGGCCTCAAGCGGTTGCGCCGCGCACGGCCTTTACCGACCAACAGGAGAGATGACAGTGTCCAGACTTGCAGAGTTTCGTGCTGCCGAAAAAGCCCTTCAGGAACAGCTTGCTCAACTGGAGGCACTGAAAAAAGACGCCGGCCTCAAACGGGAAATCGAATTCGAGCAGAAACTTGTCAGCCTGATGAAAACCTATGACAAGGGCTTGCGCGACATCATCAATATTCTCGACCCGGCGGCCACTACGCGCCGGCCTGCCAGCGCGCCCAAACAACGCCGTGCGCGCGTGGTGAAAGTCTATGAAAACCCGCATACCGGCGAGCTGATCGAAACCAAGGGCGGCAATCATCACGGCCTCAAGGCATGGAAGCAGGAGTACGGCGCACAGACAGTCGACAGCTGGTTGCGCAAGTGAAACAGTACTTCACACTTTTTTCACATGTACTGGCTCAGGATGAAGACTGCTAAAGGATTAGCGCCCCATACGCCCGCTTCGGCGGGCTTCTAATTCTTGCGCCCCGTCAGGCCTGGCCGACGGGGCGCAAACCGTTTGCGCAATCGCTTCAGTTCCGTATCATTGCTCCCTGACTGTTTTGCTGGCGCGCCAAGCGCCGGCCCTATCTGCGGAGTGCCCATGAGCCTGCAAAACCTCGACACCCTCCCCGGCGTCACCGCGCAACCGGATGCCGCGACCCACAACTTCGTGTTCAACCACACCATGCTGCGGGTCAAGGACGTCGCCAAGTCCCTGGACTTCTACACCCGCGTTCTGGGCTTCAGCCTCGTGGAAAAACGCGACTTCCCGGAAGCCGAATTCAGCCTGTACTTCCTGGCGCTGGTGGACAAGGCGCAGATTCCGGCCGACCCGGCCAAGCGTACCGAGTGGATGAAGTCGATCCCGGGCATCCTCGAACTGACCCACAACCACGGCACCGAAAACGATCCCGCGTTCGCCTACCACAACGGCAACACCGACCCGCGCGGTTTCGGCCATATCTGCATTGCCGTACCGGACATCCGCGCGGCCTGCGAGCGCTTCGAACAGCTGGGCGTGAACTTCCAGAAGCGCCTGAGCGACGGGCGCATGAAGCACCTGGCCTTCATCAAGGACCCGGACGATTACTGGGTAGAGATCATCCAGCCGACCGAGTTCTGACAGCGGCCCCGGGGGCGCGCTCGTCGGCGCGCCGCCCCGGCGCACCTGGCTGTGGTATACCGGAGCTGATACCGGTTGAAGCCACCACAGCGAGGTAGCGCTCATGCACACCCTTGAATGTGTCCACCGCAACTACACGGTCACGGCAAACGTGGTCCCGCATGCCGGCATTCCCCTGCCGTTCGAAGTCGGATGCCGCATCACCTCCCCAGACAAGCACAGCACCCGGCGATTGTGTGCCCACGCGCCGCTGTTTCTGGCCGACCTGGAAAACGCCCAGCGCGCGTCGATTGCACTGGGCAAGTCGCTGGTCGACCAGCAACTGGACAAGGGCCGGTCGCTGTTCGAATAGGCCACGCAAAAGCCCTGACAGGCTGACCTGTCAGGGCTTTTGCGTTGTTGCACCGTCACAGGCCGGCAAGGCCGGCGATGCGCCTCAGGCCGGAGCGCTGGTACGGATCAGGTGGTCGAACGCTGCCAGCGACGCCTTGGCCCCCTCACCCACCGCGATCACGATCTGTTTGTAGGGCACCGTGGTCACGTCACCGGCGGCAAACACGCCCGGCACGCTGGTCTGGCCCCGCGCATCGACAATGATCTCGCCACGGGGCGACAGTTCGAGGGTGCCCTTGAGCCAATCGGTGTTGGGCAGCAGGCCGATCTGGACGAAGATCCCTTCCAGCGCGATGTCATGCTGCACGTCGCTGTTGCGGTCCTTGTAGCGCAGCCCGTTGACCTTCTGGCCGTCGCCCAGCACTTCGGTGGTCAAGGCGCTGGTGATCACGGTCACGTTGGCCAGGCTGTGCAGCTTGCGCTGCAGCACCGCGTCGGCACGCAACTGGCTGTCGAACTCGATCAGCGTGACATGGGCGACGATGCCGGCCAGGTCGATGGCCGCCTCCACACCGGAGTTGCCACCACCGATCACCGCCACACGCTTGCCCTTGAACAGCGGGCCGTCGCAGTGCGGGCAGTAGGCCACGCCACGGCTGCGGTACTCCTTTTCGCCCGGCACGTTCATCTCGCGCCAGCGTGCGCCGGTGGCCAGGATCACGGTCTTGGCCTTGAGCGTGGCACCGTTGGCCATGCGCACCTGGTGCAGCGCGCCGTCCTGGCCCGGCACCAGCGCATCGGCGCGCTGCAGGTTCATGATGTCGACGTCGTACTGCTTGACATGCTCTTCCAGCGCCGTGGCCAGCTTCGGCCCTTCGGTCTCCTGCACGGAGATGAAGTTCTCGATGGCCATGGTGTCCAGCACCTGCCCGCCGAAGCGCTCGGCAGCCACGCCGGTGCGAATGCCTTTGCGGGCCGCGTAGATCGCTGCTGCCGCGCCTGCCGGCCCACCACCGACCACCAGCACGTCGAAGGCGTCCTTGGCGTTGAGTTTCTCGGCCTGGCGCTCGCTGGTGCCGGTGTCGAGCTTGGCGACGATCTCCTCCAGGCCCATGCGGCCCTGGCCGAACACTTCGCCATTGAGGTAGACGCTCGGCACTGCCATCACCTGGCGTGCCTCGACTTCGGCCTGGAACAGCGCGCCGTCGATGGCCACATGGCGCACGCTGGGGTTGAGTACCGCCATCAGGTTCAGCGCCTGCACCACGTCCGGGCAGTTCTGGCACGACAGCGAGAAGTAGGTTTCGAAGTTGAACTCACCCTTGAGCCCGGCGACCTGTTCGATCAGCTCGGCGCTCGCCTTGGAGGGGTGGCCACCGACTTGCAGCAGCGCCAGCACCAGCGAGGTGAATTCGTGGCCCATGGGGATGCCGGCAAAGCGCAGGCTGATATCGCCCCCCGGGCGATTGAGCGAGAACGACGGGCGACGGGCGTCGGCACCGTCCTCGCGCAAGGTAATCAGATCCGACAGGCTGGCGATTTCCCGCAGCAGGTCGTGCATTTCACGGGACTTCGCGCCGTCGTCGAGGGAGGCAACGATCTCGATCGGCTGGGTGACCCGCTCCAGGTAGGCTTTCAACTGAGTTTTAAGCGTGGCGTCCAACATACGGGCGATTCCTTTTCAAACGGTAGAAAAAACAACGCCCGGGCAGAGTCGCCCGGGCGTTTTGCGGGGCGGGACAGACTTCAGGTGCGGTGGCCCGCCCTCGGCTGGTTCACGGCCTTAGATCTTGCCGACCAGGTCCAGCGATGGCGCCAGGGTAGCTTCGCCTTCTTTCCACTTGGCCGGGCAGACTTCGCCTGGGTGGGCAGCGACGTACTGGGCAGCCTTGACCTTGCGCAGCAGCTCGCTGGCATCACGGCCTACACCGCCGTCGTTGAGTTCGACGATCTTGATCTGGCCTTCAGGGTTGATCACGAAGGTACCGCGGTCGGCCAGGCCGGCTTCTTCGATCAGCACGTCGAAGTTGCGCGAGATGACGTGGGTCGGGTCACCGATCAGCGGATACTGGATCTTGCCGATGGTTTCCGAGGTGTCGTGCCAGGCTTTGTGGGTGAAGTGGGTGTCGGTCGACACACCGTAGATTTCCACGCCCAGCTTCTTGAATTCAGCGTAGTTGTCGGCCAGGTCGCCCAGTTCGGTCGGGCAGACGAAGGTGAAGTCGGCCGGGTAGAAGAACACCACGGACCACTTGCCCTTCAGGTCGGCTTCGGAAACAGGAACGAATTCGCCGTTGTGGTAGGCAGTAGCGTTGAACGGTTTGACCTGGCTGTTGATGATAGGCATCGGTGACTCTCCTCAGGGTTGAAAAACTTGATGGGAGAATCCTAACCATTCATCGCCGATAGCGCTCATTGGCAAAGCTGATGCTGGTGATTGGTTTTGGCTATAAAGCTCAGTACAGATAGACGATTTATGTTGATGCGATCGCGGGCCAAGCCCGCTCCCACAAAGACCGTTGCAATCGCTGTGGGAGGGGGCTGGACCCGCGCTGGAAGCACCGCTTAGCGCGTAGGCGTACGCAGGGTCACGAACTCCTCCGCGGCTGTCGGGTGCACACCGATGGTTTCGTCGAACTGCTGCTTGGTCGCCCCGGCCTTGAGCGCGATGCCCAGGCCCTGGATGATCTCGCCGGCATCCGGCCCGACCATGTGACAGCCCAGCACGCGGTCGGTGTCGGCATCGACCACCAGTTTCATCAGGGTCTTCTCCTGCACGTCGGTGAGGGTCAGCTTCATTGGCCGGAAGCGGCTTTCGAAGATCTGCACCTTGTGCCCCGCCTCCAGCGCCTGCTCCTCGGTCAGGCCCACGGTGCCGATCGGCGGCTGACTGAACACCGCCGTCGGGATGTTCCGGTAATCCACCGGGCGATACTGCTCCGGCTTGAACAGGCGCCGCGCCACGGCCATGCCTTCGGCCAGGGCCACCGGAGTGAGCTGCACGCGGCCGATCACATCGCCAATGGCCAGGATCGACGGCTCGTCGGTCTGGTACTGGTCATCGACCTGCACGTAGCCGCGCTTGTCCAGTTGCACTTCGGTGTTCTCAAGCCCCAGGTTGTCGAGCATGGGGCGCCGGCCGGTGGCGTAGAACACGCAGTCGGCAATCAGCTCGCGACCATCCTTGAGGGTCGCCTTGAGGCTGCCATCGGGCTGCTGGTCGATACGCTGGATGTCGCTGTTGAACTGCAGGTCGAGACCGCGTTTTTCCAGCTCTTCCTTCAGGTGCGTGCGCACTGCGCCATCGAAGCCGCGCAGGAACAGGTCGCCCCGGTAGAGCAAGCTGGTCTTGGCGCCCAGCCCCTGGAAGATTCCGGCGAACTCCACCGCGATGTAACCACCCCCCACCACCAGCACACGCTTGGGCAAGGCCTTGAGGTAGAACGCCTCGTTGGAACTGATGGCCAGCTCGCGCCCGGGGATGTCCGGAATCTGTGGCCAGCCGCCGGTGGCGATCAGGATGTTCTTCGCGCTGTAGCGCGTGCCGTCCACCTCGACCTCATGGGGCCCGGTGAGGCGGCCGTGGCCTTCGAGCAGGGTCACGCCACTGTTGACCAGCAGGTTGCGGTAGATGCCGTTGAGCCGCTCGATTTCACGGTTCTTGTTGGCGATCAGCTGTGCCCAGTCGAACTGTGCATCTTCCAGCGACCAGCCGTAGCCTGCCGCCTGCTCGAAGTCATCGGCAAAGTGCGCGCCGTACACCAGCAGTTTTTTCGGCACGCAGCCGACGTTGACACACGTGCCGCCCAGGTAGCGGCTTTCGACCACCGCCACTTTTGCGCCGAAACCGGCAGCAAAACGTGCTGCACGCACACCGCCGGAACCGGCGCCAATCACGAACAGATCAAAATCGTAGGCCATATCAGTCTCCTTGGCAGGCCGCCAGCATACCGCCAGCCAGGCCCATAAACAAAAAAGCCACCCGAAGGTGGCTTTGTGACGCAACCGACCGAGTGAACTCAGTAGGCCTTGCCGGTCTTGTAGAAATTTTCGAAGCAGAAGTTGGTCGCGTCGATGTAACCCTCGGCGCCACCGCAGTCGAAACGCTTGCCCTTGAACTTGTAGGCAATCACGCAGCCGTCCTGGGCCTGCTTCATCAGGGCGTCGGTGATCTGGATTTCACCGCCCTTGCCCGGCTCGGTCTCTTCGATCAGCTTGAAGATGTCCGGGGTCATGATGTAGCGGCCGATGATCGCCAGGTTCGACGGGGCGTCTTCCGGCTTTGGCTTCTCGACCATGTTGCGTACACGGTACAGGTCGTCGCCGATCAGGTCGCCGGCGATCACGCCGTACTTGCTGGTTTCCTGCGGGTCGACTTCCATGATCGCAACGATGGTGCAGCGGTACTGCTTGTACAGCTTGACCATCTGCTTGAGCACGCCGTCACCGTCGAGGTTGACGCACAGGTCGTCGGCCAGCACCACGGCAAACGGCTCGTCACCGATCAGCGGGCGACCGGTCAGGATAGCGTGGCCCAGGCCTTTCATTTCGGTCTGGCGGGTGTAGGAGAACGAGCACTCGTCGAGCAGGCGACGAATACCGACCAGGTACTTTTCCTTGTCGGTGCCCTTGATCTGGTTTTCCAGCTCGTAGCTGATGTCGAAATGGTCTTCCAGAGCGCGCTTGCCGCGGCCGGTGACAATGGAGATTTCGTTCAACCCAGCGTCCAGCGCTTCTTCAACGCCGTACTGGATCAGTGGCTTGTTCACCACTGGCAGCATTTCCTTTGGCATGGCTTTGGTTGCTGGCAGGAAGCGGGTGCCGTAACCGGCTGCCGGGAACAAGCATTTCTTGATCATAAACGTCCTTAACAAGGGCTGTGCAGTACGAAATTCGGCGCAGTCTAATCAGGCGGCGATGCGCTTACAATGCCCCCGTGGCCCGGCCGAATGAATGATAGAGAAAAACTCAGTGTAGATAGTTCCCGCAGGTTGCAAATAATCCGCGTATCCAGGCCCGCAGGCAGGCCTGGATACGCGGATGGGCGAGCGTTCTAGCCGCCTGTGCCCTGCCCGATCAGCACCCCATCGACCTTCTGGCCGTAGAGGTTGACGCCGTCATTGGCGTGGAACTTGAGCCGGGTTTTTTCCACCGAGCCTTCGACCAGGCGCGGGTCCTGAGGGCGCTCATGCGCGTTGATGAAGGCCGCCACGTCCCAGGCCTGCTGGTCGGTCAGCGTGCCTGGCTTGCCCAGCGGCATGTTGTGCTTGATGAACGAGGCCGCCGTGTTGATGCGGTGCATGCCGGCACCCCAGTTGTAGGAGTCCTTGCCCCACAGCGGTGGCATCACATAGTCCTTGGCCACCTTCTGGCCCTGGCCGCTGTCGCCGTGGCAGATGGCGCACTGCTGCTGATACACCTGGGCACCGCGCTTGATGTCATAGCCCTGCGCAGGCTTGTCGACCTCCGGGTAGCCACGCCCCGGTGTCTCGACGCCGATCGGTGCCTTGCTCGCCAGCCAGTAGGCATACACCGACAACGCCGTCATCTCGGGGCTGTCGGCCGCCGGCGGCTTGCCGTTCATGCTGAACTGGAAGCAGCCCAGGATACGCTCGGCAAAGGTGTTGACCTTGTCGTTTTTCTTGCGATAGGCAGGGTACATCGGGTAAGCCCCCCACAGCGGCGCCGAATGCGCCAGCCGCCCCTGATCCAGGTGGCAGTTGCTGCAGTTCAGGCCGTTGCCCACATACTCGGGGGCCAGGCGCTTGGTGTCGACGAACAGCGCATAGCCGTCGCGCACCATCTTGCCGAAGGCGTTGTCGGGCAACTCGCTTTCGGCGGGGGGCTTGAAGCTGGCCGGCGTGCTGGCCGGCGCCACCTTCAGTTGCGACTGGTCTTCCATGGCGATCGGGGCCGCCTGAACGCCGCCCATGAACAGGGTCAGGGTAGTGAGTAGCAAGCGATTCATTGGGCGGCCTCCTGGCTGGCGCGGGTGGCAAAGTATTCAGCCAGCGCCTTGACCTCGGTATCGGTCAGGGCTTTGGCGACACCGACCATCAACTGGTTAGGGTCGTTGCTGCGCCGGCCGTCGCGCCATGCGTCAAGTTGCCCGGCCAGGTAGCTGGCAGGCTGGTGGGCCAATGGCGGAAAGTGCTCGCCTACCCCCACACCACCCGGCCCGTGACATTGCACGCACCCGGGGATGCCTCGGCTCCAGTCGCCGTAAAGCGCCAGCGACTCGACCGGGTCGGTTGCCATCTGCTGGCGACGGGTATCAGGGGTGGGCGGTACCGGCATTGCCGCCAGCGTGGCGCTGATGGCGCTGATCTCGGCGTCGCTCAGGGCCTTGGCCAGCGGCTCCATGATCGGCTGCTTGCGGCTGCCGTCACGAAAGTCCTTGAGCTGTTTGCTCACATAGGCGGCCGGCAGGCCGGCCAGGCGTGGGAAGCCGGCGGCGGCCATGCCCAGGCCATCGGGGCCATGGCAGCTCATGCAGGCCATGGCAGAGGGGTTCTCCCCTCCCTGGGTGAATATCTTCTGGCCATCGGCGGCAGTGGCGGCTTGCATTGAAAGCAACAGCAGGCTGCCTATCAGGATTCGATCCAGTGGGATCATCACGGACTCCATTTTTCTTGTTATAAGCTTAGACTTATAAAATATAAGCCTACCGATACTAGGCCTATCCGGCCAGCGCTACAACGCGGGCAGGCACAGAAAAATGCAGGGACAACCACTGAATCGTTTAAACGCGGCTCACGCCGTCACTTGGAGATGCACACGCTCACAGCCGCTTTGACATCCCCCGGGCGCAGGGGAAAATTGCTCAACCGCTCATGCAACTTGACCGCGCTGCCACTCGAGCGCTCGCTGATCTCCAGCACTGCAGCCGGGGACTTGTCCGAGAGCTTCTGCGGAACCACAACGCGCAGGCCGCTACCCCGCTCCTCGATGGTCAGCGGGCCACGGCTATCAGCCAGTTTTTGCTGAACGCAGGTGGCAAACTCGCGTGGCGACTTGCCCGAGATCACGCTCATGGTCTCGGGGCTCTGTTCGATTTCGGCTACATTGGCACAACCGGTCAGCGCAACTGCCAGCGCTGGTACAACCCATTTCATCGGTACCCCTCCATAAAAAACCGTTGGACCATGGCCAGGCCGATTTGCTCCCTGGATTGGCAGTTTTATCTCTGGCCTTGGCACTCAGCCCCACAGTGTAACCCGACATCGTGCTATCGTTTTGATTTGCCAAAAGATCCCTTGCGGAGAGCGACATGAAATTCGTACACCAGCGCGAGCACCTCAATGAAGACGACATCGTCGTCATCCACTGCTCCCAGCGCTGCAATATCCGCCTGATGAACGATGCCAACTTCCGCAGCTTCAAGAATGGCGGCCGGCATACCTATCACGGCGGCGCCTTCGTCGACTTCCCGGCGAAGATCACCGTGCCCAGCGACGGCTTCTGGAACATCACCATCGACACCGTCGGCCCGCGTGCCCTGTCGGCGGTAAGCAAGCCGACCTTCACCCACACGATCAAGATCATCCGCCGTTCGTCGTCGAAGCTGAGATAACCCCATGAGCGAAAACATCAAGTACGTCATCAAGTACAACCTCGACGGCGAGCGTCGTTTCGACTTCGCCGTGCTCAGCAGCACGGCGCCACAGCAGGTCGAGGAAGCCTTGCGCAAACTGCACGGCGAAGACTTCAGCAAGATCACCGACATCAAGGTAAGCAAGGCGCTGTAACCCACGCCCACACAAGGAGCCCCGCGATGAGCCAATGGCCGGACCCACGTATCCTCGACCTGCTCGGTATCGAGTTGCCCATCATCCAGGCACCGATGGCGGGCGCCACGGGGCCGGCCATGGCCATCGCGGTCAGTAACGCCGGGGGGCTGGGCTCGCTGCCATGCGCGATGCTCACCCCCGAGCAGATACGCCAGGAGATCGCGACCTTCAGCCAGGCCAGTCGCGGCCCGCTCAACCTCAATTTCTTCTGCCATCGGCCACCCGCCACCGATGGCGAACGTGCAATCCGCTGGAAGCAGGCACTCAAGCCGTACTACGAAGAAGTGGGTGCCGACTTCGGCGCCACCACCCCGGTCTCCAATCGCGCGCCCTTCGACGAAGCGGGCTGTGCCTTGGTGGAAGACTGCAAGCCTGCAGTGGTGAGCTTTCACTTCGGCCTGCCTGCGCCCGAGCTGCTGGCGCGGGTCAAGGCCAGCGGGGCCAAGGTACTGTCAAGTGCCACCACGGTCGAGGAAGCACGCTGGCTCGAAGCCCATGGCTGCGACGCGATCATCGCCATGGGCTATGAAGCAGGTGGGCACCGCGGCATGTTCCTGAGCGATGACCTCACCACCCAGATCGGCACCCTGGCGCTGGTGCCCCAGGTGGCCGATGCGGTCAAGGTGCCGGTGATCGCGGCTGGCGGCATCGGCGATGCCCGCGGTGTTGTGGCGGCCTTCGCACTGGGCGCCTCGGCCGTTCAGGTGGGCACCGCCTACCTGTTCTGCCCCGAGGCCAAGGTGTCGGCCGCGCATCGCCAGGCACTGCACAGCGCACAGGCCAGCGATACCGCGCTCACCAACCTGTTTACCGGGCGCCCGGCACGCGGCATCAATACCCGCATCATGCGTGAGTTGGGCCCGATGAGCCCCCTGGCCCCTGCCTTCCCCCTGGCCGGCGGCGCCTTGATGCCCCTTCGCGCCATCAGCGAGCCGCAGGGCAACAGCGATTTCAGCAACCTGTGGGCCGGCCAGGCGCTGCGCCTTGGCCAAGCCCTGCCGGCAGCCGAACTGACGCGCCAACTGGCAGAAAAGGCGCTGGCATTGATGTCACGGTAAAACAGATCTTTCCGTTTGCCGGGCAATCGCTATATATTCCAATGCATAACGATTACCTCATGCACATGGAGCTGTTTGATGAGAATGCGCGCCCCTCGTTTTGCCCTGACCGCCGTATTCGGCATGCTGACCCTCAACAGCGCCTGGGCCGATGAAGTCCAGGTGGCCGTCGCGGCCAACTTCACCGCGCCCATCCAGGCTATTGCCAAGGATTTCGAAAAGGACACCGGCCACAAGCTGGTCACCTCCTTCGGCGCTACCGGGCAGTTCTACGCGCAGATCAAGAATGGCGCGCCCTTCGAGGTGTTCCTGTCGGCCGACGACACCACCCCCGAAAAACTCGAGAACGAAGGCGAAACCGTCAAGGGCTCGCGCTTTACCTACGCCATCGGCACCCTCGCGCTGTGGTCGCCCAAAGCGGGCTATGTGGATGACAAGGGCGAAGTCCTGAAGAAAAACGACTACAAGCACCTGTCCATCGCCAACCCCAAGGCCGCGCCCTACGGCCTGGCCGCCACGCAGGTACTGGCCAAGCTGAACCTGACCGAGGCCACCAAGGGCAAGTTGGTCGAAGGCCAGAACATCACCCAGGCGTTCCAGTTCGTTTCCACCGGCAACGCCGAGCTGGGCTTCGTGGCCCTGTCGCAGATCTACAAGGACGGCAAGGTCAGCAACGGCTCGGCCTGGATCGTGCCAGCCGACCTGCACGACCCGATCAAACAGGACGCTGTGATTCTCAACAAGGGCAAGGACAACGCCGCCGCCAAGGCGCTGGTCGATTACCTCAAGGGCCCCAAGGCCGCTGAAGTGATCAAGTCGTACGGCTACGAACTCTGATGCCACTGGACGCCAGCGACCTGGGCGCCATCTGGCTGACGTTCAAGCTGGCGTCGCTGACTACCCTGATCCTGCTGCTGATCGGCACCCCGATCGCCTGGTGGCTGGCGCGCACGCACTCCTGGCTGCGCGGGCCGATCGGGGCGATCGTGGCCCTGCCCCTGGTGTTGCCGCCCACGGTGATCGGCTTCTATCTGCTGATCGCCCTGGGCCCCCACGGCTGGCTTGGCCAGGCCACCCAGGCGCTGGGCCTGGGCACCGTGGTGTTCAGTTTCACAGGCCTGGTGATCGGGTCGGTGGTGTACTCGATGCCGTTCGTGGTGCAACCGCTGCAAAACGCGTTCAGCGCCATTGGCGAGCGCCCGCTGGAGGTGGCTGCCACCTTGCGCGCCAGCCCGTGGGACTGCTTTTTCAGCGTGGTGCTGCCCCTGGCCCGCCCTGGCTTCATTACCGCGAGCATCCTGGGCTTTGCCCACACCGTCGGCGAGTTCGGCGTGGTGCTGATGATCGGCGGCAATATTCCCGACAAGACCCGCGTGGTTTCCGTGCAGATCTTCGACCATGTCGAGGCCATGGAGTACATGCAGGCCCACTGGCTGGCCGGCGCCATGCTGGTGTTCTCGTTCCTGGTGCTGCTGGCGCTGTACGCCAGCCGCCGCGGCAAGCCGGCCTGGAGCTGACCGATGAGTGCATTGATCCAGGCCCGGTTGCAGGTGGCCTTCGACGATTTCCGGCTGGATGTCGACCTGCAACTGCCCGGGCGCGGTGTCAGCGCCCTGTTCGGCCATTCGGGCTCGGGCAAGACCACCTGCCTGCGCTGCCTGGCAGGCCTGGAGCGGGCCGACCAGGCCTACATCGAGGTCAATGGCGAGGTCTGGCAGGATTCCGCACGCCAGTACTTCATGCCGCCCCACCAGCGCCCCATCGGCTACGTGTTCCAGGAAGCCAGCCTGTTCCCCCACCTGAGCGTGAAGAACAACCTGATCTTCGGCTGGCGACGCATCGCCCAGCACCAGCGCCAGGTCGGCCTGGAGCACGCCTGCGAGCTGCTGGGCATCAGCCACCTGCTCGCGCGCAAGCCGTACACCCTGTCGGGCGGTGAACGACAGCGCGTGGGGATCGCCCGTGCGCTGCTCACCAGCCCCAAGGTGCTGCTGATGGACGAACCCCTGGCAGCCCTGGACGGCCCGCGCAAACGCGAGATCCTGCCGTACCTGGAGCGCCTGCACGACCAGTTGCAGATCCCGCTGATCTACGTCAGCCATGCGCAGGACGAAGTGGCGCGCCTGGCCGATCACCTGGTGCTGCTCGAACAGGGCAAGGTGCAGGCCAGCGGGCCGATCAGCCAGACCCTGGCCCGCCTGGACCTGCCGCTGGCCCTGCAGGAGGACGCCGGGGTGGTCATCGAGGGCGAGGTGGACGCCCACGACGCGGCCTACCAGTTGCTGGACCTGAAACTGCCGGGCAGCGACCTCAGGTTGCGCCTCACCCACGAGGCGCTGGCCCCGGGGGCGCGCCTGCGGGTCAAGGTCCAGGCACGCGACGTGAGCCTGAGCCTGGCCGACGACAGCCGTTCGAGCATTCTCAACCGCCTGCCGGTGCGCGTGTGCGCGTTGCGCGCCGGTGACAACCCGGCGCAGATGCTGGTGAGCCTGGACGCCGATGGCACAGCCCTGCTGGCGCGGGTGACGCGCTACTCGAGCGACCAGTTGGGGCTGCACGAAGGCCAGCAGTTGTGGGCGCAGATAAAATCGGTGGCATTGCTGGGCTAACTTGCGCGAACGGCTGCTGTCCATCGTCAGAGCCCCTACGCGAGCGCCCAGCATGAGTGTCGACCTGCCCCCTTTGCCCAGTGGCCTGCATTACGTGGATGACAGCCGCCCCGGTTTCCATCGGCGCCTGCTGCGCAAGCACTTCGCCTATTTCGACGCCCACGGCCAGCGCATCACCGCACCGGATACCCTGGCCCGCATCAAGGCGCTGGCCATACCGCCGGCCTATACCGATGTATGGATCTGCGCCGACCCGCGCGGCCACCTGCAAGCCACCGGACGCGACGCACGTGGTCGCAAGCAGTACCGCTATCACCCCGACTGGCGCGAACTGCGCGACAGCCACAAGTACGACCGCATGCTGGCCTTCGCCAAACGCCTGCCGAGGCTGCGCAAGCAACTCGACGAACACCTGGCGCGGCCCGGCCTGGACCGCGAAAAGGTCATGGCACTGGTGGTCAGCCTGCTCGACAACACGCTGATCCGCGTGGGCAACCGTCAGTATGCCCGCGACAACCGCTCCTACGGGCTGACCACGCTGCGCACTCGCCATGTGCAGGTCGAAGGCAGCGCGATACGGTTTCGCTTTCGCGGCAAGAGCGGCATCGAGCACCAGGTGACCCTCAAGGACCGTCGCCTGGCACGCATCGTCAAACGCTGCCTGGAATTGCCGGGCCAGGACCTGTTCCAGTGGCAGGACGAGTTGGGGCAATGTCACACCGTCGGTTCGGCAGACGTGAACGCCTACCTGCAGCAATTGACCGGTGCCGACTTCACCGCCAAGGACTATCGCACCTGGGCCGGCAGCGCGCTGGCGCTGGAGTTGCTGCGCGAGCTGCAATGGCAACCGGAAACCGAAGCGCGCCGACAGATCGTGGCCATGCTCAAGCAGGTGGCGTCGCGACTGGGCAATACCCCCGCCGTATGCCGGCGCAGCTATGTGCACCCGGCGCTGCTGGAGCGCTTCGTGCTGGGCGAGCTCCACGCGCTGCCCCGGCCACGGGCGCGCCAGCGCATGGAGCTGGCCGAGGTGGCCCTGGCACGTTTTCTCATGACATTGAATACATGAGATACGAATGAAAATCATTAACTAGCACATTAAATAACCCTACTTTTTAAACGCCGCCGTTCCATAGAAAAAAGACATATCCCCCATCAGGCAGAGAAATTTCCCATATGCGTTGAAGCCCCCTATGCTTGCGTCCATGGGCGATACCGGTTGTGCGTAATTGCCCATCTGCCCAATCGGAACCTGTGACTAAAGACCTCAACAGAATCTTGTGCTCGGGGAATTAATTTCCATCGAATGCGTCTTTAATGAAGGGAAAGACGGCTGTGCCACCGCGCACACCCGGCCTGTGCAGCTACCGCCTGCAAGGCATTCAAAGTTACCAAGGAGAAGTACATGCTGATACTCACCCGCAAAGTTGGCGAAAGCATCGTCATCAATGATGACATCAAGGTCACCATTCTAGGGGTCAAGGGGATGCAAGTGAGGATCGGCATCGATGCACCCAAAGATGTCCAGGTGCACCGTGAAGAGATTTACAAGCGCATTCAAGCCGGCAGCCCGGCGCCGGAGAAGGGGGATGATCACCAGTAACCAGGGCTAATCGAGTCGCACGGATGCGCTTGGTCCCGGCAACACGGTTCACTGAAGCTCTGGCGTATCCCGCCCGGCCTCCGCCACACCGATGAATGCCCTGACCCTGGCCACCATGCTGGCAGTATCGAACGGCTTGTCGAACACTGCAGAAAACAGGTCAGGTATGGCTTTGCCGATACTTGCCTGGGCCCCGCTCATGAGAATGACCGGTAGGTCCGCAAACTGCGCATTGCTGCGAATCGCTTTGGCCAACTCCTCGCCATTCATTATCGGCATCATGTAGTCGGTGATGACCAGGTCGATTCGCACCTTCTCCAGCACGTCCAGGGCCGTCTTGCCATTGGGCGCCTTCTCGACCTTGTAGCCGGCGTCCTCCAGGGCATACCCCAGGATATCGGCGATCACATACTCGTCGTCCACGACCAGAATCGTGCTCATGGCTGCCAGCCCAGGGCTTTCATGCCCCTTGCGCCGATGAAGCGGTGCCCGACATCACCGCGCTCGCCTGAACGAACGCCTTGTCGAGCTCGATGCCTGTCGAACGGATGACCAGCTCCAGCAGGGCCGGATCGTATTCACTGTCGCGCACCTTGAGGATCGACAGCAAGCGTTTGAGCTCGGCGTCCAGCTCGACGAAACGCATCAGGAACAGGTTGTCGACGATCGACGACAGCTCCGACGCGGGTGCGTTGATTTCAGAGCCGAACAGGTCGCGCATCTCCCAGGTCGCCAACACCGTCACATCCTCGGCACGCAGCTCGCCCATCAGCGCACGGAAGAACTCGTTGAGCCGCCCCTGGTTGGTGGCGAGCCGGGCAAACGCGCCCAGGCTGTCGATCAGCACCCGTTTGATGCGGTGCTTGCGTACATGGCTGAGCAAACGGGCGCCCACGCCATCGAGCAACCCTTCGGTAGTGGGCTGCCAGGCCAGGTGCACCGCCCCGCTTTTCTCCAGTGCCGGCAGATCGATACCGATGGCCCTGGCCTTGATACGCAAGCGCTGCGGGGTCTCGTAGAAGCCGAAATGCAGGCCCGGCTCGGCCACTGTGGCACCGGCCAGAAAACTCAGGCCCAGGGAGGTCTTGCCAATACCCGACGGCCCCATCGCCAGTGAGACCGAAGCGCTGGGAAAGCCCCCGCCCAGCAAGCCATCGAGACTGGCCAGGCCCGTGCCGACGCGGGTCAACACCTCGCTGCCCGGGCTGGAGGGGTGGCTGTAGAGTGCTTCAAGGCGCGGATACACTTTCAGCCCCTGCTCGGTGATCTCGCATTCGTGCACCCCGGACAGCGCCCCGCTGCCGCGGGTCTTGCGCAACTGGATGCGTCGCACCGAACGTGCGCCGTACAGGTCCTCGCCCAGCTCGATGACGCCATCGACCATGGTGTGTTCCGGGCTGCCGTCATCCAGGCGCGAACTGGTAAGCAGCAGCAAGGTGCAGCCGGCAAACGCGGCATGGCCTTGCAGCTCTGAAATGAACTTCTTGGTGTCGAGCACGTTTTCGGCGCGTGAACGTGCATTGAGCAGGCCGTCGACAATCAGCAGTGAGGCGCCCTGGCGGCCGATTTCACCGCGCAGCAGCTTGACCACCGCCTCCAGCCCCTCGCTTTCGAGGGTATCGAAGGCACTGACGAACTGCAGCTGGTTGCCCACCAGCGCAGGGTCGAAAAAGCTCAGGGTGGACAGGTACTGGAACAGACGCTCATGGGACTCGCTCAGCAGCGTCGCCACCAGCACCCGCCCGCCCGTGGCCACATGGTTGAACGCCAACTGGTTGGCCAGGATGGTCTTGCCCGAGCCCGGGCGACCCTGGACGATATAGGACGAGCCGGCCACAAGGCCGCCCTTGAGCAGGTCGTCCAGACCTTCGATGCCTGTAGCAAGACGCTTGAGCTGCTCCACGATAGGTTCACTCGCTTTGAAGGTTGTCGGGCTGGGGTGGCTGCCATGCCGGCAGGCACAGGGTCATGCAGGTGCCGCGACCGCTTTCGCTCTCGACCCTGATACAACCGTTGCTCTGCTTGGCAAAACCGTAGGCCTGGCTCAACCCCAGGCCGGTTCCCTTGCCAAAACTCTTGGTGGTGAAAAACGGTTCGAAGATGCGCGGCAACACCGCAGCATCGATACCACGTCCGGGGTCGCGCACGCTGATGAGCACATGATCGCCAACCAGCCCGTCCCACTCCCCCTGCAGCACCTGGTTGCGTGCAACCAGTTCGATGCGCCCCTCGGCATCCATGGCGTCACGGGCGTTGAAGATCAGGTTGAGCAGCACCATCTGCAACTGGCCGCTGTCCACCTCGATATCCGATACCTCGCCCTGGATATCTACCTGCAATTCGATGCCCTTGGGCAGCGCCTGGGACAGCAACGCCTGGCTCGCCCGGACCAACTGCGCCACATCGACCCGGCTTGTGCTCTGCACCTTGCGCCGGGCGAACCCGAGCAACTGCTGGGTCACCTGGCTGCCGCGTTCGCCGGCATCGACGATATGCTGCAACAGGCGCTCGGTACGCTGCGGGTCGCGAGAGGTCATGGCCAGCTTGGCCGAGCCGATGATGATCGTGAGCAGATTGTTGAAATCGTGGGCCATGCCCCCGGTAAGCTGGCCGAGGGCTTCCAGCTTCTGCGACTGGAACAGCTGCGCACGCATGGCGTCCAACTGTAATGCGGCTTCCCGACGATCGGTGATGTCGCGGGTGATTTTCGCCAGCCCGACCACCTCGCCCTGCTCGTCCCGAATCACATCCAGTGCCGCCAGGGCCCAGAACTGCGTGCCGTCCTTGCGCATGCGCCAGCCTTCGTCCTGTGCCCCGCCGGTGCTCAGCGCACGATTGAGCAACCAGCCAGGCCGGCCTTCGGCGCAATCCTGCGGCGTGAAGAACATCGAGAAGTGCCGACCGATGACCTCGTCGGCGTTGTAGCCCTTGATGCGCTGGGCCCCCAGGTTCCACGACACCACATGGCCCTCGAGGTCGAGCATATAGATGGCGTAGTCCGCAACGGTCTGCACCAACTGCTCATAGCGGCTGGCGTGCATGGTTTGAAGGTCAGAGCGCTGGGAAGAATCCATGGCAAACCCGCAGGCACCGCAGTGAGGACAATGAGAAGGTAGACAACCGGGCGCCTCTGCAATTCCGTAATTTCGAAACAGTCGTATCGACCTGCAGGACGTGAACGATAAATCACTGGCGGAACAGTGGCGCAGTGATTGCCCGGTGTCAACGGGTGCTCACCTATCCGGGCAGTGCCCGGGGAAATCGTTCCGGGCCAGGGGGCAACTTGTTATAGTCCACAGGTGCAAGCGCAACCGGGGGAAGGACGTTGACCACAGATGCAAGGATGAAAGGCATTCACGATGACCTGGAGCACACCGCCGCCAATCTGGAGCAGATCGCGCGCGAAATGGCCGGGCATGCGCGCTACCTGCAGCACTCGGCCCACCCGCAGGATGCCTTGGAAGTGCAGCGCAGCATCAATGGGCTGCAGGCATCGATCGACCAGTTGCGCAGCGTGGCCGACCGCATCGAACCCTAGCCCCGGAGACGCCCATGCTGCCAGAGCGCCCACAGGGCCAACGCGGGCCGCTGACTACCCTCGTCTACAAGCGCCGGGGCCGCGTCGGGTTGTTTTTCGTCGCCGCCCTGTCGGTGCTGGCGGGCATGACCGACGCCATCGGCTTTCTCGCCACCGGCGATTTCGTTTCTTTCATGAGCGGCAACACCACGCGCATGGCCGTCGCCCTGGGCGATGCGCACTGGGCACTGGTGGCCCGCCTGGCCCTGCTGATCGGCGCCTTCATTGCCGGCAACGCGCTGGGGGTGATCATCGCCCGCCTGAGCGCCAAGCGTGCATGGCCGCTGCTCGCCCTGTCGGCGGCACTGCTGCTGGGGGCAGGCCTGTGGGGCGCGCAGGCGCAGTTGCCGGCGCTGCTGGGCGCGATCATCGCCATGGGCATGCTCAATGCGGCGGTCGAAGAGGTGAACGGGCTGCCCATCGGGCTGACCTATGTAACCGGCGCCCTGTCGCGCTTTGGCCGCGGCCTGGGCCGCTGGCTGATGGGGGAGCGGCGTCCGGGCTGGCGCGTGCAACTGGTGCCGTGGTCCGGCATGTTCGGCGGCGCAGTGCTGGGCGGGCTGCTGGAGCACCGCTACGGCCTGGCGGCGCTGATGGCCTGCGGTGGCTTCGCCCTGGCGCTGGCCATCGTGTCACTGCTGATTCCCCGTCGCTGGCTGCGGCGTTACATGGCAAAGTAGCGGGTGCGCGAGTTGACTCGAATATAACGATGAGTTATAAAGCCGCCTTGATCCGGAAGGTAAAGTGTCGCACACACCCTGTGCCTGACCTTGCAGCCGGATGATCCGTGCGAGTGTGGTGGAATTGGTATACACAGCAGACTTAAAATCTGCCGGCGTGAGCCTTGCGGGTTCGAGTCCCGCCACTCGCACCATCTTCTGAAAAGCGCCCCTTGGGGCGCTTTTCTGCTTTCTGCGTCCTGCGTTCTCCCTCGCCTTGCCCCTGCCCCTGCGTCCATCTCCCTGCAGCAAAATCTGCAGGGATGAATTGACTTGTACAAATTTCCCTCTAACCTGCAAATATCTTGTACAAATAACAATACGTGTACAACTAAATGACCACAATGGTCATGGGTGCAGGCAATGTCCGAGTATCTCAAACGCTTTGCAGAGCGATTCTGCGCGATCGACGCGCACAACCTGGGTGTGCTGCGCGAGTTGTACAGCGACGATGTCCAGTTCCGTGACCCGCTGCATCAGATCCACGGCATGGCCGCGCTGCAGGATTATTTCGCTCAGCTGTACGCCAACGTCGATCAGGTGCGCTTCGAGTTCCACGGTTATGACCAGGTCGACGACGGGAAGGGCTACCTGCGCTGGACCCTGCACTACCGGCATGCGCGCCTGAACGGTGGGCGCCCGGTTCAGGTACAGGGTTGCTCGCACCTGATGTGGCGCGACAAGGTCTACCTGCACCATGACTACTTCGACGCCGGGGCGCTGCTGTACGAGCACCTGCCGGTGATGGGCAGCGTGATCGGCTGGCTCAAGCGGAGGCTGGCATGAGACGCATCTGGCTGACCGGCGCCAGCAGCGGCATTGGTGCGGCACTGGCCCCCCTGCTGCTGGCCCAGGGGCATCGCCTGGCGGTCAGCGCGCGCAATGTCCAGCCCTTGCAGGCATTGGCGCAGCGCTACCCCGACCAGGTACTGGTGGTACCGGGCGACCTTCGCGAAGGTGACCAGGTGCGCGCGATAGCCCAGCAGATCGCCCAGGCCTGGGGTGGCCTGGACCAGGTGATACTCAACGCCGGCACCTGCGAGTACCTGGACAGCGAAGCCTTCGAAGCCGCCATGGTCGAGCGCGTGGTGGCTTCCAACCTGTTCAGTGCCAGCCACTGCGTGGAGGCTGCCCTGCCCCTGCTGCGCCAGGGCCGACAGCCGCACCTGGTGGCCGTGGCCAGCGCCGTGACCTTTCTGGCGCTGCCACGCGCCGGGGCCTATGGCGCCTCCAAGGCCGCGGTGCGCTACCTGTTCGAATCGCTGCGCATCGACCTGGCCCGCGAAGGCATTGCCGTGACGCTGGTCAGCCCGGGCTTCGTCGACACCCCGCTGACCCGGCGCAACGACTTCCCCATGCCGCTGTGCTGGCCCGCCGAAAAGGCCGCACGCCATATTGCCCGGCGCCTGCACAAGCGCCCGTACACCATTGCCTTTCCACTCCTGTTCATCGCCGGCCTGCGCCTGGTCGCGCTGCTGCCGGTGAGCCTGCAACTGGCACTGGGCAAGCACCTGTCACGGCCACTGCGCCAGGAACCCCACCCATGAAGATAGCCATCATCGGCAGCGGTATCGCCGGGCTTACCTGCGCCCACCTGCTGCAGCGCCAGCACGCCATCACGCTGTACGAATCCAGTGACCGGATTGGCGGGCACACCCATACCGTCGACGTGCAGCTTGGCGAGCGACACTACGCGGTGGATACCGGGTTCATCGTATTCAACGACTGGACCTACCCCAACTTCATCCGCCTGCTCGATCAGCTGGGCATCGCCTCGCGCCCTACCGAAATGAGCTTTTCGGTCCACGACCCGCAGACCGCCCACGAGTACAACGGCAACACCCTCAACAGCCTCTTCGCGCAGCGCCGCAACCTGTTGTCGCCGCCCTTCTGGGGCATGCTCTACGACATCCTGCGCTTCAATCGCCAGGCCCTGAACGACCTGGAGCAGCAGCGAGTCAACGACACCCTTTCGCTGGGCGACTACCTGTACATGAACGGCTACGGCGAGCGCTTCATCGACCACTACATCGTGCCGATGGGGGCCGCCATCTGGTCGATGCCGCTGGCGCAGATGCTGGGCTTCCCGCTGCAGTTTTTCGTGCGCTTCTTCAAGCACCACGGGCTGCTGTCGGTCAACGACCGCCCGCGATGGCGGGTAGTGGAAGGTGGCTCGCGCAGTTACCTGGCCCCGCTGTGCGCACCGTTTGCCGAACGCATTCGCCTCAACTGCCCTGTACTGGGCGTGACCCGCGATGCCGACGGTGTCAACCTGTTCAGCCGAGCAGGCATGGAGCGTTACGACAAGGTGGTGTTCGCCTGCCAC
The DNA here is from genome assembly GCF_029960155.1 of Pseudomonas sp. PS01300. Classification (NCBI taxonomy): domain Bacteria; kingdom Pseudomonadati; phylum Pseudomonadota; class Gammaproteobacteria; order Pseudomonadales; family Pseudomonadaceae; genus Pseudomonas; species Pseudomonas sp. PS01300. The sequence continues at coordinate 49,571 of NZ_JASCPN010000006.1, forward strand.
AGCGACCAGGCGCTGCTGATGCTGCATGATCCCAGCCAGGCCGAGCGCGAGATTCTTGGCGCGCTGCGCTATGCCGACAACGACGTGGTCCTGCACACCGACACCCGCCTGCTGCCGCGTCGCCCCCTGGCCTGGGCCAGCTGGAACTACCGCCTCGGCGGCTCGCAGTCCCAGCCGGCCGCCGTCACCTACAACATGAACATTCTGCAGGGCATCGATGCCCCGCAGACCTTCTGCGTGAGCCTCAACCAGACCGGCGCCATCGACCCCGGCAAGGTCCTTGGCCGCTACACCTATGCCCACCCGCAGTTCAGCCTGGCCGGGGTACGGGCCCAGGCGCGTCACGCCGAACTGTGCGGTGCCCGACACAGCTACTACTGCGGCGCGTACTGGGGCAACGGCTTTCATGAAGACGGCGTGGTCAGCGCGCTGCGCGTGGCCGCCCAATTTGGTGAGCAGTTGTGAACAGCGCTCTCTACCAGGGCTGGGTCAGCCACCGCCGCCCCGCCAGGGGGGATTTCGGCTTTGCCTACCGCATCGGCCTGCTGTACCTGGACCTGGACGAGCAGGCGCAGCTGCCAGCGCTGTCGAGGCTGGCCGGCAGGGGCCGGTGGAGCGCCTTTGCCTTCGACGAGCGGGACTATCTGCCAGCCGCCACTCACCAGGGCACGCCCCTCAAGAGCGCCGTGCTGGACCTGCTCGAACAGGTGCTGCACCACCGCCCCCAAGGGCCGGTGTGCGTACTGACCCAACCCCGCAGCTGGGGCCTGGCCTTCAACCCGGTGAGCTTTTTCTACTGTTTTGAAGGTGACGGGCGTCTGGCTGCGATTCTCTGCGAGGTCACCAACACGCCCTGGCGCGAACGCTTTCACTACGTGTTGCCCGCCGACGGCCCGGGGCCGTGGAACTTCAGCGTGGCCAAGGCGTTTCATGTGTCGCCGTTCCTGCCCGCCGACCTGGAATACCGCATGCACTTCTGCACACCTGCAGCACGTATCCGTGTGCGCATGGAGGACTGGCAGGCACACACCCGGGTGTTCAGCGCCGTGCTGAACCTGGCGCGCATCGACCTGGACCGACGCAGCCTGCACCGGCACCTGCTGAGCTTCCCGTGGATGACCGCCAAGACCCTGCTGGCCATCCATTGGCAGGCGTTGCGCCTGCTGCTCAAGCGTCATCGCCTGTTCGACCACTTCGCCGCCCGGGGCACCTGGCGGCGAGCCAAACCGATCAATGCACCCGACAGCGCAAAGGACACCCCCCATGAAGAGCCCTGAGGCAATCCCGGCAAAACGCTTCGCGTCCGCCGGCAACGGCATCGGCGTGATGCTGCTGCGGCGCGCTGTGCTGCGCCAGCTCGAACGCCTGCGCCACGGCGCACTGGTGGTCATCGAAGCCAATGTGGTGCACCACTTCGGCAACGCCGGCGCGAGCCTGCAAGGGCATGTCCAGGTAGTGGACGACGCACTATGGGGCCTGGTGGCCAGCAACGGCTCGATTGGCGCAGGCGAAGCCTACGTCCACGGCTACTGGACCAGCCCGGACCTCACCGCCGTGGTCCGCGTGCTGGTGGCGAACCTGGAGGTACTCGACGGCCTGGAAGGCGGGCTGGCACGCCTGGGGCGCCCGCTGCTGCATGGCCTGCACTGGCTCAACCGCAATACCCGGCGCGGCGCCAGACGCAACATCGCCGCCCATTACGACCTGGGCAACGAACTGTTCGAGCGCCTGCTGGACCCGAGCATGATGTACTCGGCGGCCATGTTTCAGGGGGCCGACGATACCCTGGAACAGGCCCAGCACTACAAGTTGCAGCGCATCTGCCAGAAGCTCGCCCTCACCCGCGACGATCACCTGCTGGAGATCGGCACCGGCTGGGGCGGCCTGGCCATTTACGCGGCACGCCACCACGGCTGCCGGGTAACCACCACCACGGTGTCGGCCGAACAGTTCGCCTATGCCCGTCGGCGCATCGACGAAGCCGGCCTGCAGGACCGCATCACCCTGCTGCTGGAGGATTACCGCGACCTGCAGGGCCAGTACGACAAGCTGGTATCCATCGAGATGATCGAAGCTGTCGGCCATCGCTACCTCAGCAGCTACTTCAGGCAATGCGCGCGGCTGCTCAAGCCCGATGGCCTGATGCTGCTGCAGAGCATCACCATCCGCGAACAGCGCTACGCACAGGCGTGCCGCTCGGTCGACTTCATCCAGCGCTACATCTTTCCGGGCGGCGCCCTGCCTTCGGTAGGGGTGATGCTGCAGGTGATGGGCCGCGACACCGATCTGAACCTGCACCACATGGAAGAATTCGGCCTGCACTATGCGCGCACCCTGCGCTGCTGGCACCAGAACCTGCAGCAGGCGCGCCAGCCGTTGCAGGCGTTGGGTTATGACGACACGTTCTACCGCTTGTGGGAGTTCTACCTGTGCTACTGCGAGGGGGGCTTTCTGGAGCGTGCCATCGGCACCGCCCAGCTGTTGCTGGCCAAGGCCGGCGCACGGCCCGCACCGCTGCTGGGGCAACCAGGCTGAACCGGCGGACAGCGCATTGGGCACCGGTGCTGGGCAATGCGCTGCTGTTTCAGCTTGGCTGGTTCGCCTGCGTGCTGGGTGCTCGCCACCCCGCCTTGCTGGCAGTGGCAGTGGCCTGCCTGGTGACGCACCTGAGCTGCCTGGCCAGGCCCGGCGAGGTACGCCTGATCGTCGCCGTCAGCCTGTGCGGCTGGCTGACCGACAGCCTGCTGCTGGCGCTCGGGGTGTTCGAGTTTGGCGGTCATCGCTGGCTGCCGCCGTTCTGGCTGCTGTTGCTGTGGCCGGTGTTCGCCTGCACCTTGCGCCACAGCCTGCACTGGACCGCCAACCCCTGGTGGCGGGCCAGCCTGCTGGGCGCGGTGGGCGGCCCGTTGTCCTACTGGGGCGGTGTGCAGCTTGCCGGTGCCGGGCTGCCATTGGGCACCTGGCCGAGCCTGCTGGTGCTTGCCGCCGTGTGGGCCTTGCTGCTGCCGGTACTGCACCGTCTCGGCCGGACTATTGCACCTGCTTGCGAAAGAACAAGGTGACCTGCCCGACTTCGATGCCGAACTTGGTCATGTAGGAGCGGTTGGCCAGGGTGTTATCGTCCAGCAGGTACATCCAGTCGTCGAAGCGGATGGCCCAGGTCTTGCCGTCCACCGGTACGTCGAGCACGTACTGCCAGCGCAAGGCGAAACCGGCGTTCTGCCCGCGCGCCTCTTCCACCACATCCCCGGCCGTGCCGCGCCAACGTCCCGGGCCGTCCGGGCGAATGGTCCAGGTGCGTTGCTGCCGGGTGCCGTCGCTGTAGGTGAAGTGCTCGTTCAGCACCACGTTATCGCCTTCGCTGCGCCCTTCGATCAGCACGTGAAAACGCTTGATGACCTCGCCGGAACGCTTCTGCACGATGCCCCAGCCGTCGACGCGGCCGTTGAAGTACTGACGCAGGTCGAACGCCGGTGACTGGTTGCGGTAAGCCTCGACATCGACATTGCCGCAGCCGGCCAACAGCAGGAACACCAACAGGTACCAGGCTTTCATGGGGAGGCTCCAAGGAGTTGCCGACGCAAGTCGGGGTAGCGGCTGCGAGGGTCCAGCCAGATGGCGAAGAACGCACGGGCGAATGCCTGGTCACGCACTTCGTGCTGCAGGCGCTCCCCCACATAGAAGCGACAGCCAAGCCCGGGAACGTACACGCCCGTGATGCGCATACCCGCCTCGACATCCACGAACGCCTGCTGCATCTGCGCCTGCCACTGGTCCCGTTGCGCTGCCGTCAGCGGGGTGGCAGACAGACGCTGGATCTCCTCGAGGCTGACCTCGACCAACCGCTCGCGACTGACCGCGCGCCGGTAGGTGATCTCGAGGGCGAAGCCATCGCCCTCGTTCAAGCGTGCACCGGGAGCCCACAATCGCGCCGTATAGATATCCAGGCCCCAGGTCCTGAATTCAGCACTGCCTACCAGACGCGCATCCGGCAGGTCGGCCCGCCACCCCGCCTGGGCGTAACCGCAGGCCAGCACACCGATCAGCAACAGCAGCCTGCACAGCGCGATGGGTGGCGGTCGCATGCGGTACTCCCTGGCAGCCCCTTGGGCGGGGGGTTGCGGCGATACTTGCACATGGAAAATTTTATGTACAAGTTAATTGCCGTATCTGTACACGCTAGCACAGCCTGCAGAAATCACTGCTTGACGAACACTACCCACGACGGCGAGGAGTCGATGATCTGCTCCTTGAACTCGATCTGGACCTGCCCTGCCCCGAACAGGCTGATGTCCTTCAGGCCCAGGCCACCCTGAACCACCACCCGTGCATCCTGCGGAAGCCGCGACAAGGCTGCCACCAGCTCGCCAACGGTCTTGTACTGCGCCATATCAACCTCACTGTGCAAAAGCCAATCGGCCATCTTCGCCGAGGCCCGCGAAGCCTCGCAAGGGCGCACCACGTTTTTAAATGGCGCGACCGGAAACCAAACCTTCGGCGCGCGGTCTGAACAGCACCAAAAAATCATCTTGCAGATCAAGTACCTGAGGTTCACATCATGCGTTTCACCCTGCCTACCCTCGCCCTGGGTATCCTGCTGCCCCTGACTGCCGTTGCCGGCGACGGCACCACCGCCATCGGTGGCGGGCTGGGCGGCGCACTGGGCAATGTGGTTGGCCAGCAGATCGGCGGCAGCACCGGCGCCGCCATCGGTGCCGGGCTGGGTGGCGCTGCAGGTAGCGCGGCTGGTGCGCGCAAGGGCAACCGCACCCAGGCCGCCGTGGGCGGTGGCCTGGGGTCGGCTGGCGGCTCGCTGATCGGCAATGCGCTGGGCGGCTCCACCGGTTCGACCGTCGGCGCCGGCCTGGGCGGCGCGGCCGGGGGCGCGGTGGGCAATCATCTGGCAGATGACAACAGGCACAGCGCCAGCAAGCACAAGCGCAAGCACCGCCACCGCTAAGTCGCCTGCCACTACGCAAACGTCCGGCACATGGCCGGACGTTTGCGTTCAAGCCTTGTGCAAATCACGATTTTCTTTTGAATCAGAAACACTTTTGAGAAAAATCCTACATAAAGCGAATCGGCTTTCTGTTTGACTGAGTGCAATACGCCGCCAAATAGGCGTGGCTTTTTCGCGTGCATCACGCGGCACCGTCTGATCAAAAGGTTTCGACTTGAACGCTCATCTGCTGACCATCACCTTGGGGCTGCTCCTGGCACCTGCCACTTGGGCCGACTACTGGCCGGGAAACGCCAAAATCTGGAAGTTCGAACCCGACAACTTTGCTGGCATCAAGCTCAATGGCAACAACCTTGCCGAATTCGCACCCTGTTCCGCCGACGCTACGCATATCCCTCCCGAGGTGATGTGCCTGGAGCAGACGTCGATGAGTGATTACTACCAGGTCAGGGGCGCTCCCTACATCGGACTTGGCGCGGACTACCAGCTGGGCATGAAGCTCAACGCAGGGCAGTTGGAGTACCTGTCTATATCGGGCAGCGCGGAAGGCTTCAACGAGGTGCAACAGTTGCTCGTGTCCAAATACGGCCAACCGAATCGGCGCGAGAACCAGAACCTGGAGATGCGCTCAGGGCTTCTGTTCAACAACGACATTCTGATCTGGGACGGCAAGCACGTAGCCATTACGCTGCAGCGCGATGCTGAAGACTACCGACGCTACTCGGCGAGGTTCAGCAACCTCGACAGCCACCCGGAGATGGTGGAAAACCCGCGATAAAAACTTGCCAGCACGTGCCGACGCAGCCAACCAACGTCAAAGCAGCAAAAGGCCGTACCACAGCGCAAACAGCGCCATTGCAATGCCTTGCACCACAAGCAGCACGCGAGCGCCATGGGGCCGGAACGCCAACAGCCAATAGGCAAACACCAGTGGCAGGCACAGCAGGTTGGTCAGTGCCAGCGCGAAGATCGCCAGCACCGGGCCCAGCGAGGGGAACATGCTGGCCGGGCTCAACAGGCAGTACAGGGAAGCACAGAGACCAACCGCCGCAATGATGACTGCACAGACAACGCAGAAACGACGCGCGACGTCGCGCTCATCCAGCTCCCCAACCATGCGGCACTCCCTTTACCCGATCCGATCGCACGGATCCTACCACTTTTGCTCCCTCGCGCCTGTGCCTGCAACTGTCGATCAGTCGCCGCGATGGGCGAGCGCCTGCAGCACCTGGTTCACCTTGAGGCTGGCGGTCTCCATGCTGTCCAGCGAGGCCACCACCGCGCTCCAGTCCTTGTGCTGCGCCTGGTGCAGCGCATGGCTGGCCGATTCATGGCAGATACGGTGGGGGTCGTCGAGCTGGGCGAATGCCCGGTCGTGCTGGTAGATCTGCTGGGTTTCCGGCATCAGGTACCACTTGCCCAGGCGGCAATGCTTATGGTCCGACAGCTCAAGGTTCGGGTCCTGATTGAACAGGCGCAGGTACACCATCAGCTTGAACAACAGGTGGTCGAGCTTGACCGCCTCGCAGAACGAACTGAGCGCCATGTTCTCGATCAGGGTGGTCATGTGGTCCCCCATCACCACCATTTCGTCCAGGGTCTGTGCCGAGGTCGACACGTCGCCAGCCAGGCGCGTGGCTTCATTGGAGAGGTTGCCGATCGAGTTGCTCGCCGCCGTGGTATCGACATTGATGGCGTCCACCAGCACGCTGATGTCCTGGGTGGCCTGGTGGGTGCGCTGGGCCAGGGCCCGTACCTCGTCGGCCACCACCGCAAACCCGCGCCCCTGCTCACCGGCCCGCGCCGCCTCGATGGCGGCGTTGAGTGCCAGCAGGTTGGTCTGGTCTGAAATGGCCTTGATCAAGCCCACGATGCTGCTGATTTCGCTGACCCGCGCCTGCAGGTGGGTCACGCTCTCGACACTGCTCACGCCTTGACCGGCCATGTGCGTGAGCGAGGTGGAGAACGACGAAAGCAGTTCGGACGTCTCGCTGAACACGCCGCTGTTGGCCTTGAGGTGGTCGACCTCCCCGCGCAGGGTTTCGGCCTGGCTGACTACCCCATCACGGGTCTGCTTCATCGACTCGTCGAACATGCCCATCTTGCTGTGCAGATCACATTGGTAACGGCTGTAGGCATTGAGCTCGGCCTGCTCACCCTGGGTTTGCGCCAGCAAATCGGTCAGTTGCTGGTTTTCCTGCTGGAGCGCCAGATTCTGCTGCTTCAGCTCCTGCAACTCACGCGCCTGTGCGCTGACCTGTTCTCGCCACTTTCCACCAAACATTGCCACAACTCCCCGGCACGCAACGCCTATCGATATGTGCCTCGATTTTAAAGGCGCAGCAGGGAGGCAACATTGACATCAATCAGCCATCATGCATGAATTGGCCCCTTGCGCACTGCCGCAGAGCGTCTGCATCGCGTTTTTCGCATCCTTGAAAATGCCCGTGACCATGGCACAGTGCGTGGGCTGCAGTGTTTTCTCTTCGTTGTCGCAGGTAGCTGTATGGACAAACTCACCACCTTTCGAATGGGCCTCACCCTGGCTGCCGTACTGGGCCTGATGCCCCTGACGCTGCTGTTCATTGCCGGGTGCATCGGTTTTTTCTTCCCGATGTTGGTCATCAGTGAGCAACCGCTGTTCGCGATACCCATAGCGATGGGCCTGATGTCGATTTCGTTGTTCGGCCTCTGGTCGTGCTGGAAGATCTACCTGCTGGCGATGGCTGAAATACCCGTGGTACCCAACCGCCGCCTGCTGATCTGCGGGGTGGCAGTCACACTGATATGGGGCGGCGTGCTGGCCGGCTTCACTCACAAGTTCCCGCAGCTCGTGTATATCTTCATGATGCCCGGCCTGCTGTCGGCCGCCCTGTTGTGGCATACACTGCGGCGGGAACGGCAGGCGGGGTGACGCGCCCCTTCATCCCCCCCTTGGTCAACGGCTTAGCGCTGGTCAGCCTCCAGCGACCTATCGGGCCTGCGCCGCTCGAGGGCGACCGCAAGCCCCGCCAGCAAAATGGCCAGCGCGTAGGCAAAAAGACCAAGGTTGACGCCCAGGATCATCTTCTCCGAACCGTCTGTGAGTACCATCGAGCCGCCGTAGCCATCGCGCAGCCAGTACGCCATCAGGAACCCGCCTGTGACGAACAGGGTCAGCAGGCTCGCCAGCCTCAGGTTATCGCGCCCCCACACCAGCCAGACGCTGTACGCACCAATGGCGGTATTGGTGAAGAGTTGCCAGGTTTCATGCAGGCGCGCGTGTGGCTCCCAGGCCTGATTGAAGACGTGGGTATCATTGATTTCGAGGATCGGTACCACGACGGCGTAAAACACGATACCAACGGTGACCATCAACTTCGCTATCATCGCAAACTTCCTTGTTCAGACCATGACGGGACTATTCGGCACTGTAGCGCCAAGTTGCGTATATCGCGACTTTTATGGATTCAGTGTCCCTGAAGTACACTTCGCGGCATCAAACCGACAAGGCGAGACCATGAGCCTATCTATCAGGCAGGCCCTGGCAGAGGACATCCACCACCTGACAGGCATTGACGCTGTTGCACGCAACGATGAACGCCGCCGCGAGCAGCTTGCGCAGGCCATCCGCGCACGTGAGTGCTGGATTGCCTGCGAAGCGAACGACGCCGCCACCCCCTTGGGTTATGGTTGCCTGGACCGAAGCTTTTTCGGTGAGTACTTCATTCCCCTGGTGGTCGTTTCAGATGCATCCAGGCGCACCGGTGTCGGCCGCCAGCTGATGACACACCTGGAGCGAGTCGCCTCGGCGCAGAAGGTGTTCACATCCACCAACACCTCCAACCTGCCGATGCGCCAACTCCTGGCACAGCTGGGCTATCAACACAGCGGGACAATCGAAAACCTCGACCCGGGCGACCCGGAACTGGTGTTCGTGAAGTTCATGCGTTGAGCGGGCTTGTCGCCAGGCTTCGACAGAACAGAAAAGGATTTCATCGATGGCATTTTCCCCGACAGAACGTACTGCCCTGCTGGCGCTCAAGGGCGTAGGCCCCACCGTTATCACCCGGCTCGAGCAGATGGGCATCGATTCCCTGGCCGAGCTGGGCAGATCGGATGTCACTGACATCCTTGCCCAGGCATCTGCCGCATTGGGCTCGACCTGCTGGAAGAACAGCCCCCAGGCCAGGGCCGCCATTACCGCAGCCGTGGACCTGGCCAGAGGGCTGGCCGACGGTGAGCCCGCGCGCTAGTTCCCTCCCCATCGATGGCGGCACCGCCCCGGCGCAGCACTGGCATCGCCCGGGCGAATCTTTCAAAACGAGACTCAGCGCAGGGTAATGAAAACCATCACCCTGTAGTCTGCAGCGCTAACGCAACAATGATGCAACTACCAGGACCCGTGACCATGAAGTGCAAGTACCTGTTGCCCCTGGTGCTGCTGGCCGGCTGCACCACCCAGCCCAATCATCAGCCCAATCATCAAGGCATCGACTGGGGCCAGGGCACTTGCCCGGCCCCAGACCCGCAGAGCATCTCGCCCAACCACCAACTGGTGATCGAAGATGGCAAGACGCTCAAGTGCCAACTGCGCCCCTACGTGTCGAACATGGCATGCCAGGGCATCGTCGACAGCCAGAATGAAGGCGTCATCTGCCAGGACAACGTGGGCAACCAGATCATCTTTCTGTTCGACGACAAGGGCGTGCTGAGCCTGCATCGAAGCCTGAGATCACGCTAAGCTACCCGGTGCAATGGAACCGCAAATGACCGTATGGAACGCCCTGGGCGCCGCCCTGCTTGTCCTGGCCAGCAGCCACGCTGCGGCTGCCGAAAACGCCAATCCGTTCGATAAGGCGCTGATGTACACCACGTTCGTGCCGAGCATCCTGGTGGCGGGCACCACCGCGCTGACCTTCAATGCGCCCGATCTGTTCAAGTCGGCCAGAAGCGATGCGCTGGCCTTCGTTGGCTCGGATGGCCAGATACGCGGCGCACAGTTCGAGCAGGCGTCTCGGCATTATCGTGCGACCGCCCGGCCACCTTTGATGACAGATCGGCAGCTGGCTCAGGCGATCACCGCCACCTACTGACCGGGCGAGGGTTCAGGCACCGGACTCAGGATCGCTCGCAGGCACGTCGCGCGTCTCCTTTCTCTCATCGCCCTGCTCGCGCAATGGCGAGCCCGCATGCGGGTGGTCGTCGCGACTGTGGTTTCCTGCCTCGGGATGCTCGCTCAGTACCGAGTTGCCGGCCTCCACATCGGTCATGTCTTCTTCGACCGCCGCTTCGTCGTCAGGCGGCAGTGGCACCTCTGGCGCCTCGCGCCTTGGATCGTGACCGGTTTCGTTGTCGGTGGTGCGCGTAACGCCCTGCTGTGACCTGTTGCCAGGTGCGTTCTCGTCGATGTCCATGGTGCTTCTCCAGGCTGCTGCACGGGATGCCCGCGCATAAGCGTGAGAAGCTTCGAAGGGTGTGGGAGTGCCGGGCATTGGACGAACGGTGCGCACAAGCGCAGGGCACCGGCACCCCCACCGCGCAGTACGGGCTAGAGTTCAGCGCTCGATCGAATGGAGTCAATGAGATGCAGGTACAAGGACGATGTGACGCTGCTTTTGAACCGGTCCGCCAGGCCTTCGCCGCCATCCTGGAAGAGCCCCACGAGCGCGGTGGCGGTGTCTGCATACAGGTCGGCGGCAAGACCGTCGTAGACATCTGGGGCGGCGTGAAGGATGTGCACGGCCATGCCCCCTGGCAGCGCGATACCCTGGTCAACGCCTATTGCACCATCAAGCCGATCACCGCTGTGGCGGTACTCATGCTGGTGGAACGGGGCCGACTGGGTCTGGATGATCCCGTGGCCAAACACTGGCCTGAATTCGCCCGACACGGCAAAGAACGAATCACCCTTCGCCAGGTGTTGAGCCATACCAGCGGCTTGCCTGCGCTGCGCCTGCCGGATCGCACGCCCCACATGTACGACTGGAACCACATGGCCCAGGTGACAGCAGACGAACAACCGTGGTGGTCGCCAGGCACACAGGTGGGGTACGGCGCGACCACCTATGGCTGGATCATCGGCGAGTTGATCCGCCGCGTGGACGGTCGCGACGCCGGGGTTTTCATACACCAGGAGATCCTCGAACCCCATGCGCTGGATGTGTTCCTGGGCGTGCCTGCCGATCAGTTCAAGCGTATCGCTCACTTCGAACATGCGCCCGGCCGAGTGGGTGACCGGTTCGCACAGGACCTGCGCACCCTCATCCTCAATGAGCCTGCGCATGTGGCGACCCTGGCATTCACCAACCCCAGCCTTTCACCCACCCGTACGGGTAATCCGCGCTGGTGGGGCTACCACCAGCCGGGCGTCTGCAGCCATGGCAACGCCCATGGCCTGGCGGGCTTCTACAGTGCCCTGCTGCAAGGCAAGTTGTTGGGGCCACAACTGTTGAAGGCGTTCGGCACAGAGCAAAGTGCAGGGTTCGACCAGACCCTGCGGCGCCCCATGCGCTATGGCCTGGGTTGCATGATGGAACATGCCGCCGACCCTGACGCGTCCTATTGCATGGGGCCGCAGGCATTCGGTCATGTTGGGCTGGGCGGGCCGGTGGCGTTCGCAGACCCAGACCGGGAGATGAGCTTTGGTTTCGTGACCACCACCATGGGCAGCCATGTGCTGATGGACCCTCGCGCCAGAACGCTTGCGGCACTTGCCTTCGCAGCGGTTGAGTGACGCATCGTGCCAGCGCTTACCGGGCGCTGGCGTTTCAGTCCTGATCGGCCAGTTCGCAGACGCCATTCGCACGATTCTTGCCGGTGTACGACACATCCGGCGAGCCGTCGGGCCTGATGGTGAGCGACACGGTTATCCCGCTGCCCTTGGCTTCGAAATAGTTGTCGTTGAATTTCTTCAACGTGGCCTCTTTGCCATTGATATAGATCGGCCCGCCTTCATCGGCGTGAACCTCGATGTTGCCTGGGCAGGTGGCGTTAAGCAGCGGGATGTCCGCATGGGCAATGCCGGCAGCGCTCACCAGCAAGGCGCCCAACAGTAGCTGTTTCATTGAATTGTCTCCTGAGTCGGCCAGGTGCCGAAACATCAGCAATAGCTCACTTCAACGGTGCACGCCACCTTGGTGCAGGGGCGGATGAATCGAATGCGCTACCACAGCGATGGATTCAAGATGAAAAGAGCCCCTCTCGGTCAACCAGCAAAGTGGCTGCAAGCAAAATGCCACCAAGTGCAAGAATGTTCGGAGCTGTTTTAAAATGCGCACTTTGTCATTTCAAAGGAATGAACTAGTGGTAAGTCACAATGCCGTCGCGTGCCCACACTGTCACGGGCAAAATGTTCAACTGCTGTCCGTTATCCATGCCGCAGGCACCTCCCGCATCAAAACCACTCATCAAGTGCAATCCGGAGTAGGGCCAAGTGTTACGGTCGAGACGACGGGTAAACATCAGACTGACCTGGCCGCCAGCGTCTCTCCCCCACCAGGCAAACGCTTGCTGGGGCCCGTCATACTTACGATCGTGGGCTCCATCATCCTGTATGACGGCCTTAAACTCATGAACACCTGGTGGGGAGTCGATTGGACCAGGTTCTTCATTGGCGTTGCGTTCATTGCAATCGGCGTGATCGGTTTTGTTCGTCATTGGCGGTTCAACGTCGCGCAATACGACAAGTTGGAAGTCTGGCGCCGTAGTTGGCTTTGTCATGCTTGCGGCACCCGATTTGAGCCCTCATAACGTGTGAGGTCACTGTCCCGACGCGTACTTGAGCCCGTCTAGCGCGGGCTTTTTTTGAGCCATTTTTCTGCATGAGCATAATTTAAGGGCCGCCAGCTTCTGGTTGTACTCGTCGAGGCTCATGCCGCAGGCGCTGTCACCGTACTGGTTGGCCAGGTTCAGCTTTTGCTGGTTGATCCGGTCGGCGATGGTGGCGGCATCGGTCTGCTCATCACGCCCCTGGACATTGAAATAATGGTGGGTTGCCGGTATTGGTGAACATCAAGTCATCCGCAAGGCAAATCATGCAGCTAACGTTCCGACATCTCAGCGATGTTTCAACCGATGACATCATGGCGCTTAACAACAATCCAGATGTCTTACGCCAGATGCCCTTGGGCCGCCCCGACTTTGACGAAAAAAAATGCAAGGCATGGGTCGCCCAAAAAGAGGCCCAATGGGTCCTTAACGGATATGGGCCCTGGGCCTTCTTCGTCGAGAATGAATTTGCCGGTTGGGGTGGGCTACAGAAAGAGGGCGACGACGCCGATCTTGCCTTGGTGCTCCATCCACACTACTGGGGATTGGGAAAGGTAATTTTCAATGAAATCGTACGGCGCGCTGTTCAGGAGTTGAGGCTGGAGTCGATTACCCTACTGCTTCCACCAACCAGAGTTCGAATCAAAGGTGTACTGCGCCTAGGGTTTCGCCCTGACGGAGAAGTTGATATCGACGGTACGCACTTCAGGCGCTATCGGCTCCTTGTCAGGCCAAGCGCACAGCACCCGTAACCCTTCAACTCGCATCCAGAGGAGCAAGCGCGCCGCCTGAAAAGCCTGATGCGAGCTTCTAATAGATCGAGCTTAATCCAGCACTCCATTTATCACTTCGTAGATGATGCCAGTGGCAATAGCAACGAGAATCAAGTCTGTGCCAGCTTGTTGCCACTCATAGCCATCGTAGCGCGGTAGATGGCCGATAAGTCTTGCGTCGAGCTTTTTCGCGATGCCAGGAGGGAGCGGTTTTCCTCGTGCCAAGTTCTTCTGGATGCCAGGCGGTAGTGCTGGACTTGGGGCCCAATAATTGCGGTAACTGTTCAGTACATTCAGGACGCTGCCACGATCAATGTTCGGGCCGTGGTCCCAGTCATTTTGCCCTGAACGCGTTCCCTTCGCGCCGCTCCCCTGGTTGCCGTGGCCTTGAGCATTGTGGGCGTTACCCTTTCCGTTGCCTTGCCCTTTTCCATTACCGGGGTCAGCGCATGCGCCGACCGAGCCTGTAATTAAAACAAGGCTTGTAAGCACTGAGATCAACATTTTCGATTTGAGCATGGCCGTACTCTCAGAAAGGGGATAGCCCCTCCAATGTAGACGACGCTGGATGAAAAGATTCACTCACCCCCATGCCGCATCCGGCCACGGAGGGCCACCAGAGTCACCATCTGCCTGCCAGGTAGAACATGCCTCCTGCAAACACAGTCAAGATGATGCCGTCCAGTACATCGCCAAATGCGGCGTTATCTGAGCACCATGCTTCGAGCTGTGCGGCCAGAAAGAAGATCGCAATGAACAACACGACGCCCGCGATGCGCCGCTGAACCTTGAACCTGGCTTTGTCGGTTCCGAACCACAGCATTCACGCCTCCTTCAGTCATCCATCCATAACCCCACGATAACTTGCGTAGGCGCTCAGGTCACGGAGGGCGGCGCATGTATGGGGAAAGCCATGGACAAGTAGTCCGCCCAACATTTCAAGTCCGCAGCAGTGGCGCCACAACACTTCCGAAAGCGGCCTCGGTGATCGAGGATATCAGCCACGCCAGCCGGCTGCTGGGACACTCCAAAGAGGAGATAACGAGGCGTGTTTACCGACGCGTTGGGGAGGTGGTAAGCCCTACAAAATAGGTGGGGTTGCGGACCACATGCTAAAAGATGCGGAACACTTAGTGTTTTCTGCGCCCAAAGAAAAACCCCGCAGACGTTAATCTGCGGGGCTTTCAATAATGGAGGCCGAGGTCGGAATCGAACCGGCGTAGACGGATTTGCAATCCGGAGCATAACCACTTTGCTACTCGGCCTCAAATGACTGAACCCTCTGAAGCAGCTCAATCACGTACAAACTGTAGAGATTTGCATCTCATTGAAAACGTTGAGATTTTTATTTCTCGTCGCTTTCGATGGACGCCATTATGTCCGCATTCGGGAGGGCTTGCAACCCCCTGATTTAAAAAAGATTTGGGGTGGGTTTTCGCCAACGGGGTCATGCGGCGGCAGGCTCTCCTGCCCCGCGGCTGACTTCGAACACGCCCACCAGCTTCTGCAGCTTGTTCGCATTCAAGCGCACGGTCTCGGCACTGGTGTGCAACACCGTCACGGTCTGGCGCATTTCCAGTGACGCCTGATCGACCTCCTTGATGGTGCGCCCGTACTCGAGGCTGCGCTGGTTGAGCTGCTGGATGATGCCGAACATGTTCTCCACGGCCCGGTGCAATTGCACGTTCTCGGACGAGGCCTGCTCGGCCAGGCGCAGGCTGTCATCCACGTCCTGCACGCCGCTCTGCATGAAGCCCACGGCCTGCTGCGTCTCGCTGTGCAAACCGTCGACCATCGTACGGATATCGTCGGCCGCCCGTGCCGTGCGCGCCGCCAGGCTGCGCACCTCGTCGGCCACCACCGCAAAGCCGCGACCATGCTCGCCGGCACGCGCCGCCTCGATGGCGGCATTGAGCGCCAGCAGGTTGGTCTGGCTGGTGATGTCGCTGATCAGCCCGGTGATGTTGCCGATCTCGGCCATGCGGCTGTCCAGCAACCTGACACTGGACGATGAACGCTGCACCACATCGCGAATCGACTGGGTGCCCGCCTGCACGGTCAGGAACTGCTCCCGCGCCCGGCTGACCACCTCGTCCATGGCCTGCTTCATCTGCTCGGCGCCGGCCGAGGCCTGCTGGATCTCGCCCAGTTGCTCCTCCACGATCACCATCATGCGGTGCACGGCATCGGCCACCTCCTCGGAGGTGAGGCTGGCGGCCTGGCTGCGCCCCAGCATCATCTGGTTGGTGGTGCCCACGCTGTGGCTGGCCTTGATCACCTGCCCCACCACCGCGTCCAGGTGGTCGATGAAGCTGTTGATCCAGCGCCCCATGTCGCCGGTCTCGTCATTGGCCATGCGCGTGGTGTCCAGGCGCTGGCGCAGGTTGCCCTCGCCTTCGGCGATGGCCCTGATCACGCCGGTCATCTCGCTCAGGCGCGCGGCGAGGCGCCGCGGCCCCAGCACGCTGAACACCAGCGCGGCCAGCAGCAGGCTCACGCCCTCGCACGCATCGATCAGGCCCTGGTCGAGGCCGCTGTAGTGCTGCACCAGGTAGTTGCTGACGAACAGGCCGAGCATGGTCGCCAGGTACGGCTTCATCAGGCCGTAGCTCAGCGAGCGCCGCCGGTACACCTCCTCCAGGTCGGCTTCGCACATCATGCCCCAGCGGTCCG
Organism: Pseudomonas sp. PS01300; assembly: GCF_029960155.1. Classification (NCBI taxonomy): domain Bacteria; kingdom Pseudomonadati; phylum Pseudomonadota; class Gammaproteobacteria; order Pseudomonadales; family Pseudomonadaceae; genus Pseudomonas; species Pseudomonas sp. PS01300. The sequence goes on from NZ_JASCPN010000006.1 coordinate 65,726, forward strand.
GCGAACCGGGCAACTGAAAGGTCACACCCTTGCCCACCACGGGAATGTGGCGGTAGTCCGAGTAGCCGGGGTAGCTCACGAACAGGTTGGCGCCGGTGCGGATGGTTTCGCGCACGCCGGGGTGCAATTGCCCGGTGGCCGGGTCGGTGAAGCGCAGCTCAAGCTCGGTGTGGCGCTGCACCTGCACGGTCTTCCACGGGGTGTGCACGCCGCTCTTGAGGTTCTCGCCGTGGCTGAAGGTGCCGTCCTCGAAGCGCGAGCGCGACAAGGCCACCCCCGGCTGCAGGCCGGGGTCGAAACGCGACTGCACCATGAACAGGTAGTTGTCCCCGGACTCGGCAAAGATATGCCCGGCCTCGCGCTGGATCAGGTCGCCCAGTACGTCGTTGGGCACCCGTGCACACAGGCAGCCCACCACCTGGCGGTCGACCTTGATCGGCTGGTAGAACATCAGCGTCACTTCATCATGAAAGCTGGAGGTCGACGGGCCGATCGCCAGGGTCAGCGGGTCGCTGTAGGGCCCATGCAGAAACGGCGCCTTCAGCCCCTCGGCCAGCGGCCGTGGGTCGATGCGCGGGCGCGTGCCCTGGCCGCGCCAGGTCGAGGCAAGCACCTCGCCCGCCGCATCCACCACGAACAATTCGGAAAAGTCTTCGGCCTGCGCCAGCTTCTGCTGCAAGACCTGCCCATCGAGGCTGCGGATGTCGTTGCCGGCACTGGCGGCCAGCTCCGCCAGGTGCTCCCACTGCTCCTGGGCCCAGCCCTGCAGCAACTTGACGCGGGTATGCGCAATGGCTTCGAAGGTCTGCCCGATCACCGGGTACGCCGATCGGTTGAGGCGGCAGGCCCAGCCCATGGCCAGTTTGCCGGTCTTGCCAAACCATGGCAGCCAGCGCTTTTCTGCGGCGGACAGTTGCATGCAATTGTTCGATAGCGACATTTACATCTCCCGATACGACATTCCTTTGTCCATTCGGCAGGCAACTACCAGGCCAACGCAAAAAACCACCTTGAAAACCGACGCGCAAGCCAGCCAGATAGCACTCTGCCAGCCCCTTCCATGCCCCCTGCGAACCCACCTTTTCTGCGCCCCGAAACGGCGCATGAACGCGCTTGTGTGCACCGCAGGAGTGCGCAGATGAAATGTCCTACAATCCTTGCCTTTGCTGCTCAAGCGGCCGCTCGCCACGCCGATAACCCGACCAGACGAAACAACAATTAAACGGCGTCAGCGGAGCGGATATGAACATCAAACAGAAACTCACGTGGGGCTTCGCGACCATCGCCTGCGTACCGATACTGGTCGTCGCTACGCTGGTGATACTCAACATCCGCCTGGAGGCGCGGGACAACTTCGTCGACGGCAGCGACCGCGAAATTCGACAGGTGGCCAATGCCATGCAGTTGTTCTTCGACGGCATCAGCCAGAACATCGAATTTCTCAGCAAGCTGCCCATGCTGCAGAACACCGACGCCAGCCTGAAGAAGTACATTTCGCCCGACGCCCCCACGCTGCCGATGGGGCCGCAGGACAAACCGGTGTTCGACTACTTTGCCCGCCTCGGCGCCAGCCACCCGGCCTATGGCTACATCTCCATCGGCACCACCGAGGGCGGCTACATCTCATGGCCCGAAGACCCCAGCCTGGCCAACTACGATCCGCGCCAGCGCCCCTGGTTCAAGATGGCCCAGGCCAACCCGGGCAAGACCCTGCGTACCGCCGCCTACTACTGGGCCAACGACGACGCGGTGCTGGTCAGCACCGTGCGCAGCCTGCCCAACGCGCTGGGCGCCAACGGCGGCGTGGTGAGCGTGGATGTGTCGCTCAAGCAACTGACCGAGATCATCAAGCAGCTCAAGCTGGGTGAAACCGGCTACGTGATGCTGCTGGAGCAGAGCGGCAACATCCTGGTCGACCCCAAGCAGCCGGCGCACAACTTCAAACAGCTCGACAGCCTCGGCCAGGGCTATGCGCAACTGGCCAAGACTACCCAGGGGCTGGTGGAGATCGAGCTTGACGGTGAGCGCTACATGGCCAACGTGTGGCCTTCCGAGCAACTGGGCTGGCGCTTCATCGGCCTGGTCAAGCAGAGTGAAGTGATGGCTTCGGCCACCCGCCTCACCTGGCTGATCGTCGGCATTGCCGCCGCGCTTGGGCTGCTGTTCGCCTTCGTCGGTGCCAGCTTTGCCCAGGTCATCGTGCGCCCGATCAACGACGTGTCCCACGGCCTGGAAGGCATCGCCCAGGGCGAAGGCGACCTGACCCGCAACCTGCATGTGCGCGGCAACGACGAAACGGCCCAGCTCTCGGGCTGGTTCAACCAGTTCCTGGGCGCGATCCGCAGCCTGATCCAGCACATCATGCACGCCGCCGATGGCATCCTGACCAACTCCCACAGCGCCACCAGCGTGTCCAACGAAATGGCCGACGCCGCCAGTCGCCAGCGCGAGGCCGTGGACATGGTGTCGACCGCCTTCCATGAAATGGTCGCCACCGCCAACGAGGTCGCGCGTTCGTGCAGCCAAGCCGCCGAGTCGGCCGACAACGGCCAGCGCCAGGCTTCCGAGGGCCAGCAGCAGATCGACGCCGCCGTGGGCAGCGTCGACCAGCTCAGCCAGGAAATCGCCCAGTCGGCGCAATCCATGCAGCAGCTGGAGCGCGACAGCAACGCCATCCAGTCGATCCTCAGCACCATCCGCTCGATTGCCGAGCAGACCAACCTGCTGGCCCTGAACGCGGCCATCGAGGCGGCGCGGGCCGGCGAGCAGGGTCGCGGCTTTGCCGTGGTGGCCGACGAAGTGCGTGCGCTGGCCAAGCGCACGGCCGACTCCACCGCCGAGATCGACGGCATGCTCGCCAACCTGGCCCGCGGCACCAGCCAGGTCGCCGCACAGATGAACACCAGCCTGAGCCTGTCGCAGGACTCGGTCAGCCGCATCGGCGAGGCACGCACCCGCTTTGGCCAGATCCGCGAGTCGGTGGACATGATCCGCGACATGAACACCCAGATCGCCACCGCCGCCGAAGAGCAGCACCAGGTGGCCGAAAGCATCAACCAGCACATCAGCCAGATCCACGGCGATGCGCAGCGGGTGGCGCAACTGGCCAGTGAAGCCAAGAGCGATGCGTTCAACCTGACCCAGCTGTCCAACGAAATGAACACGCTGGTACGGCGCTTCAAAACCTGAAAAAAAGGCGCTGCACGATTTATTTTGCAGCGCCTCTGTCACTTTTTGTTTCTCGTGCGGCAACAGGGTTACTGAGAACCATTCACATCAGGAACCTGACCCCATGTCCGTTGCCGCCCCTACGCCCCGCCCTCACCTGCTGGCGCTTGCGATTGCCTGCGCCGGTATCGCCACGCCGCTGCTGGCCGCCGATGAACAGGCTGTGCCCCAAGCCCGGCTGAACCTGCCGCAAACCGACGTCAACGCCACCCGCATCGCCGACGGCAGCGCCGAAGCCGGCTACCTCACCGACTCGCTGAAGAACGTCGGCGCCCTGGGCGGCATGGCCCTCAAGGACACGCCCTATTCGATCAGCGTGGTGTCCAGCGAGCTGATCCGCAACACCCAGGCCACCTCCACCGACGACATCTTCAAGCTCAGCCCCTTCACCCAGTTCACCTCGCCCTCGGGCGCCGGCTATGCCAGTTCGGTGGCGATCCGCGGTTTCAACGACCTGGGCAATCTCAACATCGCCAACGACGGCCTGCGTTTCAGCAATGGCTCCGACAGCGGCAACTTCGTCGAGGAGATGGAGCGCCTGGAGATCGTCACCGGCCTCAGCGGCTTCCTGTATGGCCCCGGCAGCCCGGGCGGGCTGGTCAACTACGTGCTCAAGCGCCCCACCTACGAGCGCTACAACAGCGTGACCCTGGGCAACGCCGGCGGCGAGAACGCCTATGTGCACGGCGACTTCGGCGGCCCGATCGACGATCAGGGCGTGCTGGCCTACCGCGTCAACGTGCTGGCCCAGGACGGCGAGACCGCCATCGACCTGCAGAACCGCCGTCGCAAGATGGTCAGCCTGGCGCTGGACTGGAACGTCAGCGACGACCTGCTGGTGCAGTTCGACGCCTCGTACAAGAAAAACCAGACCCACGGCCTGACCAGCTACTGGTACTTCGCCGACCAGCGCCTGCGCCCCGACGCCGATCAGTTGGACAACGACAAGCTCTACAGCCAGCGCTGGGCGTTCTCCGACAGCGAGCACGAGCGCGTCGGCAGCCGCTTCAACTGGCGCCTGAACGAGGTGTTCAGCCTGCGCGGCGCGGTGGCCCACGACCGCAACCGCACCCAGTACGCCTACACCGGCCCCACCGTGACCTCGCCCGGGGTCTACAGCCAACCGCTGTACGCCTTCGCCCCGGTCGAGCGCGAGGAAACCTCGGCCTACCTGTTCGCCGACGCGGCCTTCGACACCGCCAGCATCGGCCACAAGGTCACCTTCGGCTACCAGGGCAACGTGGCGCGGGTACGCGACTACACCGACTACATTCCCTTCCCGGGGCCGCAGTACCAGCCGGTGGGCGGCAACGGCTCGATCACGCTGGATGAAACCCCGCAGTACGCCAAGCCCGACTACTCCATCGGCCACGGCGACCAGCGCCTGTCGTCGCGCACCCAGGCCGACAACCTGCTGCTGGGCGATGTGATCACCTTCAACGAACAATGGTCGACCATCCTCGGCGTCACCCGCACCCGCATCAAGACCTTCAGCGACAACTTCGTGTGGGCCGAATCGTTCGGCACCCCGAGCCAGATCGACAACTACAACCAGAGCAAGACCTCGCCCAACGTCTCGCTGATCTACAAGCCGCTGCCCTGGCTGACCACCTACGCCACCTACATCGAAGGCCTGCAGGCCGGCGGCATCGCGCCCAACACCGCACTCAACGCCGGCCAGGCCATGGCCCCGGCCGTCAGCGAGCAGTACGAGGTGGGGGTCAAGGCCGAAGTGGGCGAAGCCCTGCTGACCCTGGCACTGTTCAACATCGACAAGCCCAATGGCTACACCAACCAGCAGCAGATCTACGTGCAGGACGGACGCCAGGAGAACACCGGCCTGGAGTTCGGCATCACCGGCAAGGTCACCCCGCAGCTGACCCTGGTCAGCGGCCTGACCCTGCTCGACCCCCAGGTGAAGAAGGCGGCCAACGCCAGCATCGAGGGCAACAAGCCGGTGGGCGTGGCCAGCCAGCTGGCCAAGGTGTACGCCGAATACGACCTGAACGGCGTGCCCGGATTCGCCGTGACCGGCGGCGCCTATTACACCGGCAAGCAGTACGTGGATGAGGCCAACCACTACAGCCTGCCGTCGTTCACCACCTTCGATGCCGGTGCGCGTTATCGCCTGCCGCTGGCGGACAACGCCCTGACCCTGCGCGCCAACGTCAGCAACCTGACCAACAAGGCGTACTGGCTGAGCGACCACTTCCTGGGCGCGCCGCGTACCCTGACGTTCTCGGCACAGCTGGAGTTCTGAGCCCTTTCGCCGGCATTGCCGGCTCCTGCACGGGCGCACGCAGCCTGCAGGAGCCGGCGTTGCTGGCCAAATGCCCACCTCGCGCCGCGCAAATCCCTGAGCGCCGCCAAAATCAGTACCAAAGAACCATTGCCGTTCGCATCCGGCCCTGATATTGAGTGTGCCGCTTTGCGCACCCGCGCCTTTCGTTTCCTCTTGCCCACCCCGCTGGCTTCATCCCCACGCGATCCGAGATGCCGACATGATTGAAAACTCCGATGTAATGTATCGCCTGCTGGTACAGAGCGTGATCGATTACGCGATCTACATGCTGACCCCGGAGGGTGTGGTCAGCAACTGGAACGCCGGGGCGCAGCGGGCCAAGGGGTATACCGGCGAAGAGATCATCGGCGAGCATTTCTCGGTGTTCTACAGCGCCGAGGAGCGCGCCACGCAGTTGCCGCAGAAAAACCTGCAGACCGCCCGCGACCAGGGCCGCTTCGAGGCCGAGGGCTGGCGCCTGCGCAAGGACGGCAGTGCGTTCTGGGCGCACGTGGTGATCGACGCGGTGCATGACGACGACGGCCACCTGGTCGGCTTTGCCAAGGTTACCCGCGACTGCACCGAACAGCGCCGCGCCCTGCTCGAACAACGTGAACAGGAGCGTCACTTCCGCCTGCTGGTACAAGGCGTGAACGACTACGCCATCTACATGCTCGACCCGCTGGGCCATGTGATCAACTGGAACGCCGGCGCCGAGCGGGCCAAGGGCTACACCCACGACGAGATCGTCGGCCAGCATTTCTCGGTGTTCTACACCCCGGCGGACCGCGCCGCCGGCCTGCCCGCCCAGTGCCTGGACGCCGCACGCCAGACCGGCCGCTTCGAGGCCCAGGGCCTGCGCCAGCGCAAGGACGGCTCGCACTTCTGGACCAACGTGGTGATCGAAGCCATCCACGACGACGATGGCCAGCTGCTGGGGTTTGCCAAGATCACCCGCGACATCACCGAGCGCCGCCAGTACGAACTCGACCTGCTGGCAGCCAAGGAGCTGGCCGAGGCGCAGAGCGAGAAAATGGCCGCGCTGTCGCAGTTTCTCGACTCGGTGATCAGCAACATCCCGTCCAGCGTGATGGTGCTGGACGTGGCCTCGCGCCAGATCCTGCTGGCAAACCCGCAGGCCGAGAAGCTGTTCTCCAGCCAGCAGTGCGCCCTGGTCGGCAGTACCCCGCAGCAGAGCCTGGTGCCGGTGATGGCTGGCTACCTCGAACACCTCACCGAACATTGCCTGAACCATAACGGCCTGCACCTGACCGAAGACCACCTCGACACCCCGCTGGGCCGACGCACCCTGCGCTCACGCACCCTGCTCAGCCGCAACCCGCAGGTGGGTGCGGGCCACTATGTGCTGCAGATCGCCGACGACGTCACCGACGAGATCGCCGCGCACGCGCAGATTCACCACATGGCGCACCACGACGAACTCACCGGCCTGCCCAACCGCACGCTGTTCCACAACTGCCTGGAAGAGGCGCTGGCCGACGGGCAGGCGCGCCAGCACATGACTGCGGCGCTGTGTCTGGACCTGGACAATTTCAAGAACATCAACGATGCCCTGGGGCATGCCTTCGGCGACCGCCTGCTGCGCGCCCTGGGCCAGCGCCTGCGCAGCGTGCTGCGCGACCAGGACACCCTGGCGCGCCTGGGCGGTGACGAGTTCGCCGTGGTGCTGCCGCACCTGGCGCGCCTCGAGGATGCCCAGCGCACCGCCACGCGCCTGATCGAGGCAGTGGCGCCGGCGTTCCTGATCGACGGCCACAGTTTCTCGGTGGGCCTGAGCGTGGGTATCGCCATCGCGCCGGTCGACCACCACAAGGCCGACCAGTTGCTGCGCTACGCCGACATGGCCCTGTACGAGGCCAAGCGCAACGGGCGCAACCGCTACGAGCTGTTCCACCCCGAGCTCGACGAAGCCGCGCGGCGCCGCCGCATCATGGAAACCGACCTGCGCACCGCGCTGCACCTGGGCCAGCTGCACATGCACTACCAGCCGATCATCGGCAACGACGGGCAGATCACCGGCTACGAGGCGCTGATGCGCTGGCAGCACCCGGTCAAGGGGCAGGTCATGCCGATGGACTTCATCCCGATTGCCGAAGAGACCGGGCTGATCCACGAGGTGGGTACGCGGGCGCTGAACCTGGCCTGCCAGGAGGCCGCCAGCTGGGCCACCGAGCAATCGGTGGCGGTCAACCTGTCGCCGGTGCAGTTCAAGAACAGCGACCTGGTGGAAGTGGTGCAGCTTGCGCTGACCGACGCCAGGCTCGACCCGTCGCGCCTGGAACTGGAGATCACCGAATCGGTGCTGCTGGAGAACAGCGACGGCAACCTGCGTACCCTGCAGGCGCTCAAGGACATGGGCGTGCGCATTGCCTTGGACGACTTCGGTACCGGCTACTCCTCGCTGGGCTACCTGCGTTCGTTCCCGTTCGACCGGATCAAGATCGACAAGTCGTTCGTGCACGACATGGGCGAAAGCCGCGAGGCGATGTCGATCATCCGCGCCATTACCGGCATGAGCAGCAGCCTGCTGATCAACACCACCGCCGAGGGGGTGGAGACCGAGGCGCAGTTCAAGCAGTTGCAGGCAGAAGGCTGCTCGCATTTTCAGGGGTATCTGTTCGGGCATCCGCAGCCGGCTGACAAGCGCCAGAAGGGAGGCCGGTAGAGCAGCGAGCGCGCAGGCCGTTTCGCCGGCAAGGCCGGCTCCTACACGACAGGTGCGGGAGCCGGCCCTGCCGCCACCTGATCGTACAGCCGCCGCAGCCGCTGCACTGCCGCCTCGATCTCGCCCACCTTGACCCCGCCGTACCCCAGCACCAGCAGGTTGTCGTCATCGGCGTCGGGCTCCACGCTGTAGCCGCCGCGCAGCACCAGCCCATGTGCCGGGGCCTGCGCCAGCATCTTGCGCGCCGTGCCCGGGGCACCGATGCGTACCGCCAGGTGCAACCCCGCCTGCCCCGCCGAGTACCCGATCAGCGCCCCGAACGCCTCGTCCAGGCACTGCTGCAGGCAACTGCGGCGCTGGGCGTACTCGGCGCGCATCTTGCGGATGTGCCGGGCGAAATGCCCTTCCTGGATGAAGTCGGCCATCGCCGCCTGAATCGACAGGTACCCTGGCCGGTACAGCTGGATCAGGCCCTTGCCGAAGGCCTCGGCCAGCCCCTCGGGCACCACCAGGTAACTCAGGCGCAGCCCCGGGAACATCACCTTGCTGAAGGTGCCCAGGTAGATCACCCGGTCTTCGCCACCGAGCCCCTGCAGCGACGGCATCGGCTCGATGTCGTACCGGAACTCGCTGTCGTAGTCATCCTCCACCACCCACAGGTTGTTGGCCTGGGCATACGCCAGCCAGTCACGCCGGCGCTGCAGCGACATGATGTTGCCGGTGGGGTACTGGTGCGACGGCGTGACGAACGCCAGCCGCGGCGCAGCAGCCGGCACTGCCGAGGGCAGGCAGGCGCCCTGCGCATCGATCGCCAGCGGCGCGCAGTGCAGCCCCGCCGCCGAAAACACCACCGGCGCACCCCAATGGCAGGGGCTCTCGACCCACACGGTGTCCCCTGGGTCGCCCAGCAGCTTGGCCACCAGGTCCAGCGACTGGTGGGTGCCCTGGGTCACGATCACCTGCGCCGGGCTGCAACGGACCGCGCGGGCTGCATACAGGTAGGCACTGAGCGCCTCGCACAGCGGGCGGTAGCCGCCCTGATCCACGTAGCCGGCCAGGTGCGCCTGGCGCTTGCTCAGGTAGCGGTTGTGCAGGCGCTTCCAGATATGAAACGGAAACAGGTCGGCGTCCGATACGCCGCCCACGAAGGCGCCCTCGGCCCGCGCCACCGCGCCGAAACGCGCGTTGATCGCCTTGCCCCGGGCCGACAGCGGCGCCTGGTCGGGCGTATCGGGGGCCGGCACGCCGGTTTTCACCTGGGGCAAGGTGTCGGCCACGAAGGTGCCGCTGCCGGGCCGGGCGTACAGGTAGCCTTCATCGAGCAGACGGTCGTAGGCCAGCGACACGGTCAGGCGCGAGACCAGCAACTGCTCGGCCAGCGCCCGGGTGGAGGGCAACTTGTGGTTGACCGGCAGGCGCCGCTGCAGGATCGCCGCCTGGATCGCCTGGTACAACTGGCGCTGCAGGGTCACGCCGCCGTCGCGGTCCAGCGTGCCGACCAGCAGGTCGTGGAGAAGCGATGCCATCGGGTGCCTCACTGCAGGGGCGGAATCGGAACCGCGAGCATACAAGTGGCCTTAACAACTGATCAACTCTGGATATAACCGATATAGCCAAACAGGCCTATGTTCGAACCAGTGCTGGCCTTACACCCCAGCTTTCCCGGCAATCGACAGAGTGATGTTCAGTGACCCTTCACACACCCCCTGCCTTCGACGCATTGCTGGTCGCAGCTCCGCCCAAGGTTTCGGCCGAACAGGCGCAGGCCGTGGCAGCGCAGTACTTCGGCCTGCACGGCGCATGCCGCCTGCTCACCGGCGAGCGTGACCTCAACTTCCAGATCACCTGCGCCGACGGCGCCCAGTACCTGCTCAAGGTCTCCAACGCGGCCGAAGACCCGCAGGTGGCCGACTTCCAGAACCAGGCGCTGCTGCACATCCAGCACTGCGACCCGACCCTGGCGGTGCAGCGCATCTACCCCAACACCAGCGGCAGCTACCAGATCCCGCTGATGTTCGATGGCCAGCCGCTGCTGGTGCGGCTGTTCTCGTTCGTCGACGGGATCTGCCTGCACCGCGTCGAACACCCCGACGTGGCGCTGCGCAGCAGCCTGGGCGAGCACCTGGCCCGCCTGGGGCTGGCCCTGCGCGGCTTCTTCCACCCCGGCGCCGGGCACGAGCTGCTGTGGGACCTCAAGCACGCCTCGCGGCTGAGCGACAAGATCGGCCTGATCCAGGACCGTGAAGAGCGCCAGCTGGCCCAGCACTTCCTGGACAACTTCGAGCGCCACGCACAACCGCACCTCAAGGGCCTGCGCGCCCAGGTGATCCACAACGACCTGAACCCGCACAACGTGATCGTCGATGCCAGCCAGCCGCACCCGGTGCGCAACATCCTCGATTTCGGCGACATGGTGCATGCCCCGCTGGTCAACGACCTGGCCGTGGGCGCCGCCTATCAACTGGGCAGCCAGGGCGACCCGCTGGAACACGCTGCACCGTTCATCCGCGCCTACCACCGCATCGCGCCGCTGGAGCCGCTGGAACAGGAACTGCTGGTGGACCTGATCGCCACCCGCCTGGTGCTGACCGTGACCATCACCAACTGGCGCGCTGCGCTGTACCCGGAAAACCGCACCTACATCCTGCGCAACGCGCCGTCTGCCTGGCGTGGCCTGAAGGCCCTGGCTGACGTGCCGCGCGAGGTCGCGCAGCAACAGATTCGTCGTATCTGCTCCGAGGAGACGCTGTAAATGACCATGATCAATGGCTTCACCGCCGAAGATGCCGCACGCCTTAGCGAAACCGAACGTGCCCTGATCGAGCGCCGTGCGCGCGTGCTGGGCCCGGCCTACCGCCTGTTCTACGAACACCCGCTGCACCTGGTCAAGGGTGAAGGCGTGTGGCTGTACGACGCCGACGGCAAGCGTTACCTGGATGCCTACAACAACGTGGCCTCCATCGGCCACTGCCACCCCAAGGTGGTCGAGGCGCTGTACGAGCAGGCCAAGGTGCTCAACACCCACACCCGCTACCTGCATGAAGGCATCCTCGACTATGCCGAGAAACTGCTGGCCACCTTCCCGGCCGAGCTGGACCAGGTGATGTTCACCTGCACCGGCAGCGAGGCCAACGACCTGGCCCTGCGCATCGCCCGTCAGTACACCGGCGGTACCGGCCTGATCGTGACCCAGCTGGCCTACCACGGCGTGACCGACCAGATCGCCGCCGCCTCGCCTTCGCTGGGTGCGGGCGTGCCGGTGGGTGACTTCGTGCGTACCGTGCGGGCTCCTGACGCCTACCGCCTGGGCGCCGAGAACGTGGCACAGATCTTCGCCGACGACGTGCGCGCCGCCATCGCCGACCTGCGCCGCTGCGGGATCAAGCCGGCAGCACTGCTGCTCGACGGCATCTTCGCCAGCGATGGCGTGCTGTCCGACCCGGCCGGCTTCCTGCAACAGGCGGTGGCCGTGGCCCGCGAAGAGGGCCTGCTGTACATCGCCGACGAGGTGCAATCGGGCTTTGGCCGTACCGGCTCGCACATGTGGGGCTACCAGCGCCATGGCGTGCAGCCCGACATCGTCACCATGGGCAAACCCATGGGCAACGGCCAGCCGATTGCCGGGGCGGTGTTCCGCGGCGAGGTGCTCGATGCGTTCGGTCGCACCGCCCGCTACTTCAACACCTTCGGCGGCAACCCGGTGTCATGTGCAGCAGCCAACGCGGTGCTCGACGTGATCCAGGGCGAAGGCCTGATGGCCAACTGCGCGGCGGTGGGCGAATACTTCAAGGCGGGTCTGCAAGGGCTTGCCGAGCGCTACCCGCTGATTGGCGACGTGCGCGGGGCCGGGCTGTTCGTGGGGGTCGAGCTGGTAACCGATCGTGCCAGCAAGGCGCCGGCCACCGAGGCAACGGCACGGGTGGTGAACGGCATGCGTGAACGTGGCGTGCTGATCAGTTCGGCGGGGCCGGCGGCCAACATCCTGAAGATCAGGCCGCAGCTGATCTTCCAGCGCGAGCATGCTGATCTGTTCGTGCAGACGCTGGAGGCGGTGCTGAAGTCGCTGAACTGACAGCAAGAGGCATTGACGGTTGTGGCCCTTTCGCCAGCAAGGCTGGCTCCTACAACGATTGGTGCAGGAGCCAGCCTTGCTGGCGAAGGGGTTCACTTACTTGGTCTTGGCAACCCAGGCATTGAAGCGCTGCTCGAGGTCTTCGCCGTTGTTGACCCAGAACTCGCTGTCCATCGGAATGGCCTGCGCCAGGTTGTCCGGCGCGGTGTTCAACTGCGCCGCCAGTGCAGGGTCAAGCAGCCCGGCGGTATGCAGGTTGGTCGACCCATAGCCCAGCTTGGTGGTGTGGATCTTCTGGTTTTCCGGGCGCAGCGAAAACGCGATGAAGTCCTCGGCCAGGGCCTTGTTCTTGCTGCCCTTGGGGATCGCCCACGAGTCGATGGCGTAGATGCTGCCATTCCATACCGTGTGCACATTGGCGCCGGCCGCCTGTGCGGCGAACACCCGGCCGTTGAACGCGGTGCTCATCACCACGTCGCCGCTGGCCAGGAACTGCATCGGCTGCGCACCGGCCTCCCACCACTGGATGTCGGGCTTGATCTGGTCCAGCTTGCGGAATGCACGCTCCACCCCTTCCGGCGTCGACAACACCTTGTACACGTCGGCATACGGCACGCCATCGGCCATCAGTGCCGCTTCCAGGGTGTACTTGGCGCCCTTGCGCAGGCTGCGCTTGCCCGGAAACTTCTTGGTGTCCCAGAAATCGCTCCAGCCGGTAGGCGCCTGCTTGAGCTTGTCGCCGTTGTAGGCCAGCGCCATCGACCATACCAGCAGGCCGCCGCCGCAGTCCGACAGGGTGCCGGGCACGAAATCCGCTTCCTTGCCGATACGGTTGAGGTCCAGGTGTTCGAACAGGCCCTCCTCGCAGCCACGGATCAGTTCGGCGCTCTCGACCTGCACCACGTCCCAGTTCACGCTGTTGGTGTCGACCATGACCTTGATCCGGCCCATTTCGCCGTTGTATTCACCCGCTACCACCTTGCTGTGGCTGGCGGCGGCAAAGGGGGCGTAGAAGGCCTCGGTCTGTACATCCTTGCTGGCACCGCCAAACGAAATCACGGTGATTTCGGCAGCAAGGGCGTTGGCGGCAAAAGCACTGAGCAACACGGCGGCAATGGTGGTTTTTTTCATGTCTACCTCTGTAATTTATTGGTTTTGGCAGAGTTGATACACGCTGGGCGTCCTTTCGGGTGGTCGCACTTCAGCTTCGGTAATCCACCTGATCACCACTGATCAGGCGCAAGGCGGCGGTCCAGGCCAACAGGTGAAGTTGCTGATCGAATTCGGCGTCGGACTGCTGCGCGGTCAGTTCGCAGACCGCTTCGTCCGGCAGGCGCAGCGGCGGGTTGCCCGCCAGTGCCTGTACCTGCGCCTGGCAGGCGCGCTCCAGGAAGTAGATCTGGTTGAAGGCTTCGGCAATGCAGCGCCCGGCGGCCAGCAGGCCATGGTTGCGCAGGATCATCGCCATGTGCGGGCCCAGGTCCCTGACCAGGCGCTCGCCTTCGGCCGGGTTCAGCGCAATGCCCTCGTAGTCGTGGTAACCCAGGCGGCGATAGAACTTCAGCGCATGCTGGGTGATCGGCAGCAGCCCCTGCTCCTGGGCCGACACGGCCATGCCGGCAGCGGTATGGGTGTGCACCACACAGGCCAGGTCCGGACGTGCGGCGTGGATCGCCGAATGGATGTTGAAGCCGGCACGGTTGACGCTGCCGGCGTCATAGCCAGGGTCGATGGTGTTGCCGTGGTGGTCGATCTTGATCAGGTCCGAGGCGCGCATTTCGTGAAACAGCACGCCGTAGCGGTTGATCAGGAAATGCCCCGGCTCGCCGGGGACACGGGCCGAGATGTGCGTGTCGATCAGATCGGTCATGCGAAAGTGGGCCAGCAGCCGGTACAGCGCTGCCAGGTCGCAACGGGTCTGCCACTCTTCGGGCGAAACCTGCTGCGCGTCGATCCGTGGGGTGTTGGGGTGCATCGCGCCTCCTTGTTCATGGTATGTTTCGGGCACTTGGCCCGCCGGCATGCAGGGATGTTGCAGCAGCCCCCGGCGGCCCACCATGCACAGAACGCGCTGGTTGTGCCGGCCCTGTTATGGTGTTTTCACCAGTACACCCACCGCCACACCCTCGCCTGACGGATGTTTTCTATGATGTTGTTGGATGCCAGCTCGTCGCAGTCGCTGGTCAACCAGATCGTTGCGGGCATCACCCTCGCGATCAACGAACAGCGCTTGCGCCCGGGCACCAAGCTGCCCTCCATCCGCAAGTTCGCGCAAACCCACAAGGTCAGCCATTTCACCGCCGTCGAGGCCTATGACCGGCTGGTGGCCCTGGGTTACCTGACGGCGGTGCGCAATGCCGGCTTCTATGTACGCAGCGCCCCCGACACCCCCGCCCCGCCGCCGATGCCCAGTGCCAGCGACGATGCCTTCGACTTCGACGCCTACCTGCTGCTGCAGAAGGTGTTCCAGCCGCTGGGCATGGACCTGCGCCCGGGCATCGGCCTGCTGCCCGAGCCCTGGAGCGACGATGACGGGGTGCAACGCAGCCTGCGCGCCCTGAGCCGTCGCGACCCGAGCGAGTTCACCGGCTACGGCCATGCCAAGGGGTGCGCCAACCTGCGCGCCCGGCTGGTGGAGAAACTGCTCGATACCCGGGTCAACGCCCACCCCGAGCAGATTCTGCTGACCAGCGGCGCCAGCCATGCGCTGGACCTGCTGGTGCGCTACCTGGTGCACCGCGGCGACAGCGTGCTGGTGGACGAACCGGGCTACCACAACCTGTTCCTCAACCTGCGCCTGCAGGGGGCCCGTCTGCTGGGGGTGCCACGCACCCGCGACGGCATCGACCTGGACGTGCTCGAGGCGCAGATCCGCGAACACCGGCCCAAGGTGTTCTTCACCAACACGCGCCTGCAATGCCCCACCGGCACCAGCCTGACACTGGCGGTGGCCCACCGTCTGCTGCAACTGGCGGAAAAGTACGACTTCCTGATCGTGGAGAACGACATCTACGCCGACCTCGACCCGTCCGACCAGCAGGCGCTGGCAGGCATGGACCAGCTGGCGCGGGTGATCTACGTGGCCAGCTTCTCCAAGAGCATCGCGCCGTCGCTGCGGGTGGGGTTCGTTGCCGCGCACCGCGACCTGATCGACGAACTGGTGCCACTGAAGATGGCCAGCGGCCTGACCACCTCGGCAATTGCCGAGGAACTGGCACTGGAGGTGCTGCTGCAGGGGCGCCACCGCAAGCACGTCAAGCAGTTGCAGGCCAACCTGGCCCTGGCCCATGAACAGGTGGCGCGCAAGCTCGAGGCGGTGGGCATGGAGATCTTCGTCAAGCCCCATGCGGGGTTGTTCCTGTGGGCCCGTCACCCCCAGGTCGAAGACGCCACGGCACTGGCCATGGACGCGCGCGAACACAAGATTCTGCTCGCGCCCGGGCAACTGTTCATGCCCGATGCACGGGTGGTGCCGTGGCTGCGCTTCAATGTGGCGCACGCGCAGGATGAGCGGATCTACCGGCTGTTGGAGCAGGCCGCGCACTGACCGGATTCGACTCGCCTCTTCGCCAGTAGGCGCTGGCCTTGCCGGCGAAGCGGCCCGCCCGGGCGACACCCCCGCAGGTCCGGAGAATCAGGCATGACACGCAGAGGAATGCCGGTGGGCACGCCCGGTGCCCGCGCGGACAATGCGCCGCCTCTACCGTCATTGCTTTTGCGAGGTTCCCCCATGTACACCGCCATCGGCTACGCCGCCCAGTCGGCCACCACGCCCCTCGCCCCCATGACCTTCCAGCGCCGCAGCCCACGCCCCGACGACGTGGCCATCGAGATTCTCTACTGCGGCGTGTGCCACTCCGATATCCACCAGGCCCGCAACGAATGGGGCATCGCCGTTTACCCGCTGATGCCCGGCCACGAAATCGTGGGCAAGGTCACTGCTGTGGGCGCCAGCGTCAGCCGCTATCAGGTGGGTGACCTGGTGGGTGTGGGCTGCATGGTCGACTCCTGCCGCCACTGCCAGGCCTGCGCCGCCAACCTGGAACAGTACTGCCTCGAAGGCCCGACCATGACCTACGCCACCCCCGACCGGGTCGACGGCAGCAACACCATGGGCGGCTATTCCAGCAGTATCGTGGTCGACCAGCATTTCGTGGTGCGCATCCCGGCCGGCATGGACCTGGCCAGCGCCGCGCCGATCCTCTGCGCCGGCATCACCACCTATTCGCCGCTCAAGCACCACGGGGTCAAGGCCGGGCACAAGGTCGGCATCCTCGGCATGGGCGGCCTGGGTCACATGGGCATCAAGCTGGCCAAGGCCATGGGCGCCGAAGTCACCCTGTTCACCCGTTCGGCCAGCAAGGCCGAGGAAGCCCGCCGCCAGGGCGCCGACCATGTGGTGGTGTCCACCGATGCCGCGCAGATGGCCGCCGTGGCCGGGCACTTCGACTTTCTGCTCGACACCATCCCGGTGCAGCACGACCTCAACCCCTACCTGGAAACCCTGAAGTTCGACGGCGTGCACATCCTGGTGGGCCTGATCGAACCGGTGGAGCCGCCCCTGCACGCCGCCAACCTGGTGCTCAAGCGCCGCGTACTGGCCGGCTCGCTGATCGGCGGCATCGCCGAAACCCAGGAGGTGCTGGACTTCTGCGCCGAGCACGGCATTTGCTGCGACATCGAGATGCTCGACATCCAGCACATCAACGAGGCCTACAGCCGCATGATCGCCGGCGACGTGAAGTACCGCTTCGTGATCGACATGGCCTCGCTCAAGGCCTGAGCCCCCGCCTCACAGGTTGAAGCGCCCCAGCAGGTGGTGCTGTTGCCCCACCTGCTCCACCATCACCGCACACTGGCGCACCTGCACCTGGGTGCCTGCGGCCACTTCATGACTGATGTCGCGAATGGTCGTGGTGTTGCGGTTGATCTCTTCGCTGGTGGCGCTCTGCTGCTCGGCCGCGGTGGCGATCTGGGTGTTCATGTCGTTGATGCGGGTGATCGCCTGGCGAATGCGCACGAGCCTGTCGTTGGCCGCGCCCGCCTCCTCGGCGGTCTTGCCGGCGCTGTCGCGGTTGTGCTGCATGCGCGACTCGGCGTGGCGCACCCCGGCCTGCAGCTGGTCGATCATCTGGCGGATCTCCTGGGTCGACTGCTGGGTGCGCGAGGCCAGCGTGCGCACCTCGTCGGCCACCACCGCGAAACCTCGCCCCGTCTCGCCGGCACGTGCAGCCTCGATGGCGGCATTGAGCGCCAGCAGGTTGGTCTGCTCGGCAATGCTGGTAATCACCGCCAGGATCGACTCGATGTTGTCGCTGAGGCGCGACAGGTCATTGATTGCATGGCCGGTGTCGTCCATTTCGCTGGCCAGTTGCCGGATCGCCGCGGTCGAGCGTCGCACCACGTCCTCGCCGCCGTGTGCTTCCTCGTCGGCAATCACTGCGGCCTGGGCCGCTGCCTGGGCGTTGCGCGCGACGTCTTCGGCGGTGGAGGCCATCTCCTGCATGGCCGTGGCCAGTTGGTCCAGCTCCTGCAACTGGCGCTGCAGGCGTTCATCGGTCCGGGTGGCTTCGGCCGACGTCAGGTGGGTGCTCTCGCGCACCTGGTTGGAGGTGCTCATCACCTGATGGATCAGGTTCTGCAGGTTGCCCAGAAAGCCGTTGAACTCGCGCGACACCAGCGCCACCTCGTCATTGCCGCCGTCGGGCAGGCGCCGCGTCAAGTCGCCGTCGCCCTGGTTGACCTCATGGAACGAGCGGTGCAGCAGGTCCAGCGGCTTGAGCAGGCGCCCGAGCAGCAGGCCCAGCACCACGAGGCTCACCAGCACGCCGAGCAGCGTGGCCAGCACTGCACGCCAGGTCAGGCTGTCGGCCTCGGCCATCACGATGCGCTGGTCGAGCACCACGCCGATCAACCAGTCCATGCCCTCCAGGTAGGTCAGCGGGGTGAAGGACACCAGTGAATCGTGATCGCCGGTTCTAACCGTCTGCAGCTGGCTGTCCAGCGCCGGGTGCTGGCCATCGAACAGGCTGCTGTAGGGCTTGCCGTTGTACTGGCTGTCGGGGTGGGAAATGATCGTGCCGTTGCGGCTGAGCAGAAAGGCATGGCCGGCGCCGTTGAAGTCCAGGGTATTGATGGCATCGGCCACGCTCTTGAGGCGGATATCGCCGCCCAGCACGCCGGCGAAGGTAGCGCCATCGTGGAGGCGCGTGACCGCCGAAATCAGCGTTTCGCCAGTGGCCGAGTCGATGTAGGGCTCGGTGAGCACCGCCTTGTCGGCGCCCTTGGCGACGGCATACCAGGGCCGTGTGCGCCCGTCCCAGCTCGCATCGGGGCGCCAGCTGGGCGTGTTGGTGAGGGGTTTGCCGTCGCGTTGCAAGGCGCCGAATATCAGGATGAACTCGTCCTTGAGCATCGGGCTGTCGATGATGCGCTGGGTGTTTTCAGGGCTGTAGCGGCTGTCGATGACCTGCGCCACCAGGCCCATGAGCTTGAGCTTGGCGTTCAGCCAGTTCTCTATCTGCCGGGCCAGGGCACCGCTGGACTCGGCGATGCCGGCAGACACTTGCTTGTGCAGGGCGTCGCGCACCTGGCTGACCTGCGTGACCGACAGCAATCCGGTGGTAATGAACAGCAATGTGGCGGCCGCCAGGCCAGCCTTGTGAACGATCTTCATGCCTGCACTCCGTGCCGAATCGAGCAAACGGGCATGCTAGGCAGGCGTACTGGCACACTGCAATCAACGTTGCGATGATTGCCCGGTGCCGTAATGGGGATTGTTTACCGGCATCACAGCCACTGCTTGTAGGACGAACCCGGCGGGCGGCATCCGCGCCGCGGGCAGGCAAAAAAAAACCAGGGCCGTTTGCGGCCCTGGTCTTTTTCGTCATGGTGCCTGTCAGCCCTTGAGCTGCCTGGCCGCACGCACGTGCATGAACACGCCCATCAGTGCCACGATGGCCGCGGCCGCACCGGTGGAGAACACCAGTACCTGGTAGTCCGGCACAAAGGCCATGGTCACCAGGCACCCGATGATGAACACGATCACCAGGTAGGTCAGCCACGGGAACAGCCACATCTTCAGGCGGATTTCCTTGCCCTCGGCTTCCAGCTTGCGACGCATCTTCAGTTGCGAGAACGCGATCACCAGGTACACCAGCAAGGCGATCATGCCGGTGGTGTTCATCAGCACGTCCAGCACGTCTTTCGGGCGCAGGGTGTCGCTGAAGTTGATCAGGGCGACGAACACCGCCACCGAGCACGAACCGATGATGGCGAACACCGGCACACCGGTACCGGCGCGGGTGATCTTGAAGAACGACGGTGCATCACCGCGGGTCGACAGCGAGAACAGCATGCGCGAGGCGGTGTAGTGCGCCGAGATCAGGCAGCTGCTCACCGAGGTCAGCACCACGAAGTTCATCACGAACTCAGCGCCCGGAATGCCCAGCAGCTCCAGGGTACGACGGTACGAACCGTAGCCCGACTGGCCCATCAGCGGGTCGTTCCACGGCACCAGGGCCACGATCAGGAAGATCGAACCCACATAGAACAGGCACACACGCCACACCACCGAGTTGGTGGCCTTGACGATCTGCTCGGACGGGTTCTTCGACTCGGCGGCCGCGATGGTCACGATTTCAGCGCCCAGGAAGGCGAACATCACCCCCAGCATGGCCACCACCACTGCCTCCACCCCATTGGGCATGAAGCCCTGGGCCGTAAGGTTGCTGATGCCGTGGACCTCACCGGTGGGCCACAGGTTGGCCACGGCCAGCCCGCACACCACAAGGAAGCATATGATCGCCACCACCTTTATCAGCGCGAACCAGAATTCGAACTCCCCGTAGTGCTTGACGTTGAAGAAATTGACGCTGATCAGCACCAGGGTAGTGGCCAGCACGAACACGTTGACGCTGATGGAGGGGAACCAGCCGTGCAGGATCTTGCCCGCCACATAGGCTTCCCAGGCCATCAGGATGACCCAGAACCACCAGTACAACCAGCCGATGGTGAAGCCTGCCCAGCGCCCGATGGCGCGCTCGGCGTAGGTGGAGAACGAGCCGGTGTCTGGCGAGGAGGTGGCCATTTCACCCAGCATGCGCATGATCAGCACCACCAGGATGCCGCCGGCCAGGTACGCCAGGATGGCGGCCGGCCCGGCGCTGTGGATCACACTCCCCGAGCCCACGAACAGCGCACCGCCGATCACCCCGGCGATGGACATCATGGTCAGGTGGCGCGATTTGAGCGAAGCGCTAAGCTTGCTCTCGGGCTCCACCTTGGAGGATGTGGAAGTCGATGTAGCGTCCATCAGTTGTCTACCCCTTGTTTTTCTTTTTCCAGCGAACACGCAAGACCGGCGAATGCCGGGCTTCATTGCTCGTCAGTGTCTGATTGTGTACGGGATGGATCGCAAACCCGGCGGGCATCCATGGCCTTGAAGGTCGGCAATCGTGCTGTGCACGCCCGGGGGCTTGCCCCTGGCGGTAGTGATCGGGCCTCTCAACATGCTTTAGCTGGCGAATACAGACCCCTAATGTAAAAATGTACGACACAGAGAGCCATGCACAGCGCCGTGAAATATGCACTGCACTGTACAGGCCGCCAATGCAGTACACCCCCGTTCCCTGCAGGCGCCAGGCGTTACGCACCCTGAAGGCACAGCCCCAACATGCTTGAATTACGACCCGACTCCGCCCCCCCGCTCGTCAACCAGATCATCAACGGGTTGCGTGAGTTGATCGAGAACCAGACCCTCAAACCCGGTGCCAAGGTACCGTCTATCCGCGCCTTCGCCGCCACCTACTCGGTCAGCACCTTCACCGTGGTCGAAGCCTATGATCGGCTGGTGGCCCAGGGCCTGCTGGTCAGCCGCGGCAATGCCGGCTTCTTCGTCAACCGCTCGGTCAACGAGCGCATCGAAAGCCAGGCCAGCGACGCCGAGCCGGGCAAGCCGGAGTTCAACTCCGAGTGGTACCTGCAGAACATCTTCGAAAGCCGCCAACTGGCCTTCAAGCCCGGCTGTGGCTGGCTGCCCAACGAGTGGATGTTCGAGGACGGCCTGCGCCGCGGGCTGCGCCAGGTGGCCGGCAGCGTGATGGAACTGAGCGGTTACGGCGACCCCATGGGCCTGCTCGAGCTGCGCACCCTCACCGCGCAAAACCTGGAACAGGATCAGCGCATCGTGGCCAACCCCAACCAGCTGATGCTCACACACGGCGCCAGCCAGGCGCTGGACCTGGCGGTGCGCACCCTGGTGCGCCCGGGCGACGTGGTGCTGGTGGACGACCCGGGCTACCCCAACCTGATGAGCATCCTGCGCTTTCAGGGCGCCACCCTGATCGGCGTGCCGCGCACCCCGGCCGGGTATGACCTGGAGCATCTCGAGCGGCTGCTGGCCCACCACCGGCCCACGGTGTTCTTCACCCAGCCGCACCTGCACAGCCCCACCTGCTCGCGCACCCCGCTGGCGCAACTGCACCGCCTGCTGCAACTGTCGGCGCAACACGGCTTTCGCCTGGTGGAGAACAACCTGTACGCCGACATGGTGGCCGAACCGCAACCGTGCCTGAGCAGCCTGGACCACCTGCAGCAGGTGGTGTACGTGGGCAGCTATTCCAAGAGCATCTCGCCGAACGTGCGGGTGGGCTACATGCTGGCCAACCCCGAACTGATCCAGAAGCTGCTGCAACTGAAGATGCGCTCGGGCCTGACCACCTCACAGGTGATGGAGCGCGTGGTGTATGCGGCCATCACCGACGGGCGCTGGCGCAAGCACCTCAAGCGCCTGCGCCAGCGCCTGGCCGAGGCGCAGCAGGAGGTCAGCCGGCGCCTGAACCGCCTGGGCTTCGAGATTTTCGTCGAGTCCGACGAGGGCATGTACCTGTGGACCCGCCACCCGCAGATCGCCAACAGCGCAGCGCTGGTGGACGACGCCCTGGAGCGCGGCATCATGATCGGCCCCGGCCAGTTGTTCATGGTCGACGCCCAGGCCACCGGCTGGATGCGCTTCAACGTGGCGTTCAGCACCGACCCGGCCTTGTGGCAGCAACTGGAAAAGCTGTTCGCCCGTCACGCCGCCTGAACCTGCGCAATTTTGTTCAATACGCCGCCCCCGGCCCCGCCACACACTTCCTGGACCCACATCCATAGAAGTGAAGGTTACATGGAGCAGTTCCTGATCATTGCAGCAGCGCACTTTCTGGCGCTGCTGTCACCCGGGCCGGATTTCTTCCTGGTGGCACGCACCTCCCTGGCCACCAACTGGCGCGTGGCCAGCGGAGCCTGCCTGGGCATCGCACTGGCCAACGGGGTGTTCATCGTCGCCGCCTTTACCGGCGTGTCGGTGCTGCAGCCGCACAGCACGCTGTTCATCGTGCTGCAACTGGCCGGTTGCGCCTACCTGCTGTACCTGGGCTGGCTGTTCATCCGCCATGCCGGTGCCAGCACGCTGGAGGTTGCCCCGCAGGGGTCGCCGGCACCGTCGCCCGCGGCCACCACCTGGCTGGGCGCCGCCGGCATGGGGGTGGTGTCCGGCATCCTCAACCCCAAGAACGCGCTGTTCTACGCCAGCCTGGCGGCCATGCTGAGCGGGCCGCAGGCAAGCCCTGGCTGGAAGCTGGCCTACGGCCTGTGGATGTTCGGCGTGGTGCTGGCGTGGGACCTGCTGGTGGCGGTGGTGATCGGCAACCGCCACGTGCGCCGCCGCTTCGCCCGTGCCCTGCCGTGGCTGGAGCGGGCCACGGGGGCGATGCTGGTGCTGCTGGCGCTGGGCGTGATCGCGGTAATGGCGCTGGGCTAGCACCGGGGCGTGGGGTAGGCTATGAGGCTTCATTTACCTGTTTTCAGGGATACCTATTGGCCGCTGCATGGGGCACAGTCGCCCCCACCGCGCGCCCGAGACTGCCCATGCCTATCCAGACGACTGTTCCCGAACCCACGCTGCTCGCGCCGGTACTGCTGGTGGAGGACGAGCCGCTGATCCACCGCCGCCTGGAAGCCCTGCTGCTGCAACTGGGCTACCGGCCCGAGGCCCTGCTGTTCGCCAGCTCGCTGGCCGAGGCCCGCGCCTGCCTGGCGGCGCAGCCGGTGGCGCTGGCGCTGGTAGACCTGGGCCTGCCCGACGGCAACGGCATCGAGCTGATCGAAGAGATGCACGCCACCGACCCCGGCCAGGCGATCCTGGTGATCTCGGCATGGAGCACCGAAGACACCCTGCTCGCGGCGCTGCGGGCAGGCGCCACCGGCTATGTGCTCAAGGAACGCGACGACCTGGAGATCCTGTTGTCGCTGCGCAGCGTGCTGCGCGGTGGCGCCCCCATCGACCCGTTCGTGGCCCGGCGCATCATCGAGGAACTGCGCCCGGGGGCCGCCCAGCCGGTCGACACCGCCGATGGCGAACGCCTGACCCCGCGTGAAGACCAGATCCTGCGCCTGGTGGCCGAGGGCCTGGGCAACCGCGAAATCGCCGAACAGCTGAACCTGTCGCGCTACACCGTCGAATGCCACGTCAAACGCATCTATCGCAAGCTGGCGGTGTCTTCGCGCACCCGCGCCATCCATGCGGCACGCACGCGTGGCCTGCTCGATTGAGAGGCCTGATGGCGTGCTGGCTGCTCGTCCTGTGCCTGTCGGGTGCAGCGCAGGCTGCAACGCCGGACGGTGCAAGCTGCACCGTGCAGGTGCTGTCGGTAGCCGCCGCCCAGGGTGATGACCAGGGCAACCGCCCCGAGGCCGGCCCCTGGCAGGCCGTGACCCTGCCCGACGACTGGAGCCGACGCTGGCCGCAGCACGACGGCACGGTGTGGTACCGCCTCCAGTGGCAGCGCGACTGCGCGGCCGGTCAACGCATGCCGGTGGCACTGACGCTGCGCTCGGTGATCATGGCCGGCGAAGTGTTCGTCAACGATCAGCGCCTGTGGCGTGACAGCCAGCTGAGCGAGCCGCTGTCACGCAGCTGGAACATGCCCCGCTACTGGCACCTGCCCGAAGGCCTGTTGAACGAAGGCGTCAACACGCTGTGGGTACGTGTGGTGGGCCTGGCGGTACAGTCACCCGGGCTGGGGCCGGTGTACCTGGGGGATGAGGCCTCGGCACGCCAGCTGTATGAAGAGTTGCTGTGGACCAACCGCTCGTTGTTCGTGCTCAACCTGACCGTCTCGGCGGTGCTGGGCGGGCTGTTCTTCTGTATCTGGGTGATCCGCCGCGAGCAACGGATCTTTGGCTGGTATGCGGCCATGGCCCTGTGCTGGGTGCTGTTCATCGCCAATATACTGATGACCAGCCCCTGGCCCTTCTCCACCACCCTGATGGCTGCGCGCTTCAACGGCATCGCGCTGGTGATGTACGTCACCTGTTTCTGCGTGTTTGTCTGGCGCTTTGGCGGGCAATCGCTGCCGCGCCTGGAGAAGGCACTCTGGCTGCTGACTGCCGCACTGGTGGCCTTGATGGCACTGGCCCCGGATGCCCGCGTCGGCAACGCGCAACTGGTGGCGGTGCTGAGCACGGCGACGGTGTTTTTCCTCAACTGCCTGCAGTTTCAGCTGCATGCCTTGCGCACCCGGCGGCCCGAGCATGTGTGGCTGGCCGCCAGCCTGCTG
This sequence comes from Pseudomonas sp. PS01300, assembly GCF_029960155.1. Taxonomy (NCBI): domain Bacteria; kingdom Pseudomonadati; phylum Pseudomonadota; class Gammaproteobacteria; order Pseudomonadales; family Pseudomonadaceae; genus Pseudomonas; species Pseudomonas sp. PS01300. The sequence goes on from NZ_JASCPN010000006.1 coordinate 90,595, forward strand.
GTATTCATGCTGGCCGGGGCCCATGACCTGCTGATAATGCTGAAGCTGATCGGCGAAACGCCCGCGTGGACACCGCTCACCAGCGTGGTGACGACCCTGTGCATGTCGGTGGTGCTGGGCTTGCGCCATGCGCGCAGCGTGCGCCGCATCGAGCGCTTCAACCTGGAACTGGCCGAAGGCATCGAGCGCGCTCGCGGGGAACTGGCCACCACCCTCGAACGCGAACACGCCCTGGCGCTGACCAACTCCCGCCTGCAGGACCGCCTGCAGATCGCCCACGACCTGCATGATGGGCTGGGCGGTTCGCTGGTGCGCATGATGGCCATGGTCGAGCAGGCCAGCACGCCGCTGCAGGGCCCGCAGTTTCTGTCGATGCTCAAATTGCTGCGTGATGACCTGCGCCAGACCATCGACAATGGCTCCAGCGCCGGCATCAAGGTGCCGGCCACGCCGCAGGAATGGATCGCCCCGCTGCGCCATCGCTTCACCCAGCTGTTCGACGAACTGGATGTGACCTGCACCTGGCACTTTGCCGCGCAGTGGCGCACACCGCCCAGCGCCTTGCAGTGCATGGCATTGACCCGCCTGGTGGAAGAGTCGCTGACCAATGTGGTCAAGCACAGCCGTGCCCGGCATGTGCGGGTTGAGCTGCAGCAGCCGCAGCCCGACAGCCTGGAGCTGAACATCGAGGATGACGGTATCGGCTTCGACGTGCTGGCGGTACAGCGCGCCGGGGTGAGCGTGGGCATGCGCAGCATGAATGCGCGCATCGCCCGGGTGGGCGGTCAGCTGGAGGTGGTTTCGCTGCCGGGTTGTACACGGCTTGTTGCACGCCTTGCGCTGCAACGGGAGGTGCCGGCCAGCGTGTAAGCCGGTACTGCAGGCATTCGCTTGGCCGGCAAGGCCGGCCCCTGCAGGGGTTGTGCTGCTCTGCAGGGGCCGGCCTTGCCGGCGAACGCGCTACTTCACATCGAAACGGTCCAGGTTCATCACTTTGGCCCAGGCCGCCACGAAGTCGCTGACGAACTGCTGCTGCGCATCTGCACTGGCATACACCTCGGCCACGGCCCGCAATTGCGCGTTCGAGCCGAACACCAGGTCGACCCGGGTCGCGGTCCACTTTACCTGCCCGCTTTTGCGATCACGCCCTTCGAACGCCTGAGCGGCCTCGGACACCGGCTTCCACTCCACGCCCATGTCCAGCAGGTGGGTGAAGAAGTCATTGGTCAGCGCCTGCGGCCGCTGGGTGAACACGCCATGGCTGCTCTGGCCCACATTGGCCCCCAGCACCCGCAGGCCGCCCACCAGCACCGTCATCTCCGGTGCACTGAGCGTCAGCAGTTGCGCCTTGTCGATCAGCAGCGCTTCGGCCGGCACGCGGTAGTGCCCCTTGAGGTAGTTGCGAAAACCATCGGCAATGGGTTCGAGAAAGCCGAACGACTCCACGTCCGTCTGCTCCTGGCTGGCATCGGTGCGCCCCGGCGTGAACGGCACCGTGACCGTATGCCCGGCGTTTTTCGCAGCCTGCTCGACGCCGGCGTTGCCTGCCAGCACGATCAGATCGGCCAGGGAGATCTTCTTGCCACCGGCCTGCGCCCCATTGAATTCGTTCTGGATGCCTTCCAGGGTCGCGAGCACGGCGGCCAGCTGTTCGGGCTGGTTGGCCTGCCAGAACTTCTGCGGGGCCAGGCGCAGCCGCCCGCCATTGGCACCGCCGCGCTTGTCCGAACCCCTGAAGGTGGAAGCCGCCGCCCATGCGGTGGACACCAGCTGCGCCACCGACAGGCCCGAGGCCAGTACCTTGGCCTTGAGCGCGGCGATGTCGCCGTCATCGACCAGCGGGTGGTCGACCTTGGGAATCGGGTCTTGCCACAGCAACTCCTCAGCTGGCAGTTCCGGGCCCAGGTAGCGCGACAGCGGGCCCATGTCACGGTGGATCAGCTTGTACCAGGCGCGGGCAAAGGCATCGCTCAGTTGGTCGGGGTTTTCCAGGTAGCGGCGCGAGATCTTCTCGTAGATCGGGTCGAAGCGCAGCGACAGGTCGGTGGTCAGCATGGTGGGGTTGCGCCGCTTGGACGGGTCGTGGGCGTCGGGGATGATACCGGCGCCGGCGCCGCCCTTGGGCGTCCACTGGTGGGCCCCGGCCGGGCTCTTGGTCAGCTCCCACTCGAAGCCGAACAGGTTCTCCAGGAAGTTGTTGCTCCAGCGGGTCGGGGTGGTGGTCCAGGTCACCTCCAGGCCGCTGGTGATGGTGTCCGGGCCCTTGCCGGTGCCGAAGCTGTTCTTCCAGCCCAGGCCCTGTTCCTCCAGGCCTGCCGCTTCAGGCTCGGGGCCCACGTTGTCGGCCGGGCCGGCGCCGTGGGTCTTGCCGAAGGCGTGGCCGCCGGCGATCAGGGCCACGGTTTCCTCGTCGTTCATGGCCATGCGCCCGAAGGTCTCGCGAATGTCCTTGGCGGCGGCGACCGGGTCGGGGTTGCCTTCCGGGCCTTCCGGGTTCACGTAGATCAGCCCCATCTGCACTGCGGCCAGGGGGTTCTCCAGGTTGCGGCCCTGCTCGGTACGGCTTTCTTCGTTGCCGTGCTGCTCGGGTTCGGCCACCAGGGTGCCCTCGCCCGGCGGCTGCATGGCTTCAGGGTCTTTGCCGTAGCGCGTGTCGCCGCCCAGCCACTTGTTCTCCGAGCCCCAGTACACGTCCTCGTCCGGCGCCCACACGTCCGGGCGGCCGCCGGAAAACCCGAAGGTCTTGAAGCCCATCGACTCCAGCGCCACGTTGCCGGTGAGCACGATCAGGTCGGCCCAGGAAATCGCCCGCCCGTACTTCTGCTTGATCGGCCACAGCAGCCGCCGCGCCTTGTCGAGGCTGACGTTGTCGGGCCAGCTGTTGAGCGGCGCGAAGCGCTGCTGGCCGGAGCCGGCACCGCCGCGCCCGTCGCCAGTACGGTAGGTGCCCGCACTGTGCCAGGCCATGCGCACGAACAGTGGCCCGTAATGGCCGAAGTCGGCCGGCCACCAGTCCTGCGAGTCGGTCATCAGCGCGGTGAGGTCCTGCTTGAGGGCCTGGAAGTCCAGGCTCTTGAACGCCTGGGCATAGTCGAAGCCCTCGCCCAGCGGGTCGGCCTGGGGCGCGTGCTGATGCAGGATCTTCAGGTTGAGCTGGTTGGGCCACCAGTCACGGTTGGTGGTGCCACCGCCGGCGGCATGATTGAACGGGCATTTCGATTCAGTTGCCATGTGAGAGCTACCCTTGGTCGAGTTCATGTCGCCAGGCAGCCCTGCCAGGGCGCCGTGGCAACGTGCGAAATCAGTTACACAGGTTGCATCGTCAACGACTCGAACGGCTGAGCGCCGCGATCTTGTCTCTTCATCAGGATGGGTCGGCCAGCTGGCGCCGGCACCGAACTAAGGCTAGTTCGCCGCCCCCGAGTCGGCAAATAGCCGCAGTATTGGTGGGTGATAGCCATAATCTCTTATACGGAACCCGCCAGGGAGCAGAAGGTAGGACAAACGCTCGCTGAGCCGTGCACCGATAACGCAGGCGTAGTCAGGGCGAGCGACCACCCCACGGGAGGCTCGCCCCATGGACATGCGCCCGCGCTCAACCGCCATCCACGAGGCCGGTCACGCCCTGGCCGTGTGGTGGAACGGCCAGCCCATTGCACGGGTGACCGTGCTGACCCACGCCCAGGCCGCCAGCGGCCCGCTGATCGACCTGAACGGTCGTGCGCACTTTGCCGAGGGGCTGGTGGAGGCGGACTACCTGATCGTGCACCCGGCCTTTGCCGCCCGTGGCATTGCCGAGTACCTGCCCTCCCTCGTCGAACCCATCGAGCGCGACCTGCTGCACTGCTTTGCCGGGCCCGTGGCCGAAGCCATCCACCGGCACGCACGCTATGACCGGGTCTTGCGCGGCAGCGGCCGTGGCGACCGCTGCCGCGGGCATGAACTGATCAGCCTGTTGCCCGCGCACAAGCTGCTCGATGCCGAGGCCCTGGCCATCGCCCGGTCCGGCTGCCTGGTACGCCGGTACTGGGCGGGGCTGATGGCGGTGGCCGACCTCTTGCAGGCACGGGGCGTGGTGGACGGCGAGCGAGTCAGCGCGTTGCTGTGCCAGGTGACTGGTGAGTCACCGGCACAAGGGCCCGCAAGCCTGCGCGAACTTGACCCTGAGGGCGGGTCCGACCAGAGGCAGGCCACCCGGCAATAGCGTTAGCGCTTTTTGCAATAGCGCAAAAAAGCTGAGCTACAGTCGTAAAAGGCGCATCTGATACGTATTTATCAGGAGAAACTGATCTGTATCCACGGATGTTCACATCATGCAGGGATGAGCAACGATGGATCACTGGACAACGGAGCAACTGCGTCAGCTGGTGTGCTCGAAGGACTTGGACAGCCAGTTGGCGCAATTGGAAAAGCTGCTTCGGTGCCTGGGTTTCGACTGCTACGCCTTCAGTTTCACCACCCCGACGTTTTCGATCACACAAAGCAACTGCCCCAACCCATGGGGCGAGCGCTACCGTCGCCATGAGCCTGCGGTCGTTGAGCCCCTGCTTGCGCACAGCCGGCACTCATCCTTCCCGTTGCTGTGGACACCAGAGGCTTTCACCAGCCCCCCCGAGTTGTGGGCAGGCGCGCAGGATCACGGCGTTTGCCTCGGCTGGACCCAACCCTTTCACGATGAGCAAGGCAGGTTCAGCAGCTTGAGCGTGGTACGCCAACACCCGCCCGTGACCGTCAATGAGCTTTACAGCAAGGGGGCCGCGGTGCTGTGGCTGGTGCAGGTGCTGCATGCGACGGCGGCCGCTCTGGTGAATGACCCGCAGGGGCGGTCATCATCCGAGTGACCCGCAACGGGGTTCGCCAGCGCCACATGGGATATCCTCGCTACCTGGCCCGTTCAAAGATCGAGTGGAAGACCCATTGAAACTGCTGAAGGAAAACAGAGAAATCCTCCTGTCTGGAGAAGAAGCCATCCACCTTGTCGCCGATATCGAATACATGCTCATTTCCCTGAGAGACATTGCCCGCCATTACTACAGGGATGTTGATGGCGACATCAGCCCAGGCGACAGAGCGCTGTATTGCGAAGAGACGACACGGTTCATCGATGAAAACCAGATCACCCGTCGACTGGCCGCCATGCGAAGAACAATCACTGAAAAGTTCGACCTCGCGCTGGGCTGCGACGACATGGATGACATTGAAAGAGCGGTGGCCGAGATGGACTACTGGAAGCCCAAACAGGCAACGTAGCCAGCTACGTTGCTTGCTCAAAGGCAGGCATGAACCCTACTCGACCATCAACCCTCGACGCACTCGCCCCGCCCTTTTGTAGGCCCTGACCACCGTATTGGTCTCACACGAGATGATCCCCTCCAGGGATCCCATGCGGGCGGTCGAGACGGTCCATAGATCATGGATATCACGGCACAGCACATGCCAGAACAGCTGCGAGCCGCCACTGGTGCCAAACAGGCAACGCGTGTGTTCATCCTTCGCCAGTTCCTGGGCAATGCCCTCCGCCGCACCCGGTCGAGTCTGCAACGACACAATCGCCTCTACCCCATAGCCCACCAGCAACGGCTCGAGCTCCACACGAAATGTCAGGGCATTGCTGTCGACGAGCCCACTCAGCATCCGCTGAACCTTCGGCTCACTGACTCCACATGTCTCGGCAAGCACGCCCAGGCTGGCCCTTCCATCCAGGGTCAGGGCGCCGAGTAACCGCATTTCGTCAGCACTCAGGCTCACAGGCCCGGCCAGCACCGGCTCGGTAGGCACCGAACCATCAATACGCCAGCGGCTGGCTCGTCGGAACGACCTGAGCACCACTTGCGTTTGAACCTGCCTAACCCCCGGCACCAGCGGCAACTCCCGCACCACCATGTCAGAAAGCGCTTCCACGCTGGGCAGGTTGATCTCGGTGAAGATGTCGAACTCGCCCGTTGTCGCCATCACAACCTGCGTCTGTGCCCACTGCGCCAGGTGCTGCGCCACTTCGCTCTGACGACCGTCTGCTACCCGAATCCAGGCATGCAGCACCGGGCCACTCCCCACCACAACCGGGTCGAGCTCGCCGATCACCCGGATATACCCGTTGTCCATCAAGCGTTGCAGCCGACGCGAAAGCGTACGCTCCGCCACATCGCAGCCGGCGCTCAGATCCCGCCAGGTGCCGCGAGGGTTCGCCTGCAGTGCAATCAGGCAGGCCAGATCCGCGTCATCCAACGCAAAATGTCTTTTTTCATCCGAATCAACGGTTGACGAGACCATATCCTTACAATACCTTCGCTCAAGTGGCCAAATTAATACAAAAAAACGCCGCATATGTCTAAAAACAATTACAACTCAAACCCAAAGGCACAAGCCAATGAATTATGCGACTCAAACGTCCGAAGCGGCAAAGCCGCAGGTATCAACCGCGCGCAAAATTGCTGCTGGCAGCATTGGCAATGCGGTGGAGTGGTTCGATTGGACGATCTATGCGTCGTTCGCGGTGTTCTTTTCCACACAATTCTTTCCAAAAAATGACGAAACGGCGTCCCTGCTGGCGACCTTCGCGATTTTCGCAGTGGGGTTCTTCATGCGCCCGATCGGCGGCTGGGCCCTGGGGATCTACTCTGATCGCTATGGCCGCAAATCGGCACTGGGGGTCACCATCCTGCTGATGGCAGGCGGGTCCCTGATGATCGGCATCACCCCCACCTACGAGAAGATCGGCCTGCTCGCGCCGGTCTTGCTGGTGATCGCGCGCCTGATGCAAGGCTTGTCGCTGGGCGGTGAATACGCTTCAGCCTCTACCTACCTTGCCGAGTTGGCGCCGGACCACCGTCGCGGGTTCTTTTCGAGCTTCGTGTTCTTCAGCTCCGCCGCGGGCATCCTGACCGCCTCGGCGATCGGCTGGGCGCTGACCACCCTCCTCACCGAGGAACAGATGAGAGAGTTCGGCTGGCGCATTCCGTTCCTGCTCGGCGCCCTGGGCGGTATCGCAGGCATCTGGCTGCGTATGTCGGTACCTGAAGCAGAAGCCTCCACGCCGCCAACCGCAGACAAGGTAGAGAAGCAACCGCTGCGCACCCTGCTGCGCGATTATCCGCGCGAGACCCTGCGGATCGTGGGCTTTTCGATCCTGAGCACCTTTGCCTTCTACCTGTTCGTCATCTACATCCCGACCTATGCCATCCGTGCGCTGCACGTGGAGTCCTCGACAGCGTTTGCTGCAAACACGGTTGCAATGGTCGCGTTCATGCTCGTGCACCCACTCTTCGGCATGCTCTCTGACAAGTTCGGGCGCAAGCCGCAACTGATCGTGTTCGCCCTGGGTTACCTGGTGTTCTTCTACCCGATCATCACCAGCATGCAGCCGACGTTCTCGTCGATCCTGATGGTGGAGCTGTTCGGCCTTATGCTCTACGCGCTCTATACCTCCATCGCCCCGGCAATCATGTCCGAACAGTTCCCCAGCCGCGTTCGCGCCGTCGGCATTGGTGCTCCCTACAACCTGATGGTGGCGCTGCTGGGCGGTACCACGCCGTATCTGCTGACCTGGCTGCAGAGCAACGGTCAGGAGAGCTGGTTCTTCTACTACGTGCTCGCAGGCGCCGCGCTCACGCTTGTGACCTTCATCAAAATGCCGGAAACAGCCGGAAAGCCACTGAAATAGTCACTGGCTCGAACAACGCCATGCAATCCCCGTCAACGAGTATCGGATACGGGGATTACCGACCCACACCGCTTAGAACCTAGAACCCATGCTCGAACGATCCGAAGCCCTATGTTTCCAGTCTGCCCTGCAGATTGCCCATCTGATCGCTACCCGGCAGATCACCTCGCGTGCCGTCACGCACTACTTTCTGGACCGCATTGCTCGCGGCAGTGAGCTCAATGCCTTTACCGCAGTGTTCGCAGAGCAAGCCCTGGCGGCAGCCGATGCCGCCGACAGTGCGCTCGAGGCAGGCCACCCATTGAGCGCTTTGCATGGCGTACCGGTCGCCATCAAGGACAACATCGAAATCGCCCATACCCCGGCATCGGCAGGTTCGTTGAGCCGCCTGGGCACTGTCAGTGCCGTGACCAGCACCGTCGCGCAACGATTGCAGGCGGCCGGAATGGTTATCCTGGGCAAGACCCAGATGACCGAATTTGCGTTCGGCCTGTCCGGGCAGAACCCGACCCGAGGCACGCCCTGGAACCCGTGGGACACAACGCTGCATCGCGCCCCGGGCGGTTCCTCTTCAGGCGCGGCGGTTGCTGTTGCCGCAGGGCTTGTACCTGTTGCAGTGGGGGGCGATACCGGCGGATCGATCCGAGCCCCCGCATCGCTCAATCATCTGGTCGGCTTCAAGCCGTCCAGCGGGGTCATCAGCGTGCACGGTGTGGTTCCGCTTGCGCCCAGCCTCGACGTGCTGGGCCCGATCGCCCGTGATGTTGGCGACGCCCATGCACTCACGGCCATCCTTGCCAGCCCGTCTACCGGCAGTGGGTCGAGCGTTCAGGCCGACCTTGCAGGTGAGCTGGTACCAGCCAAGCCGGGCACGGTGTTCGTACTGGACCAGAGCGCGTTCCCAAGTGCGCTGTCCGTGGGCGCTCGCCGGGTTTGGGATCAGGCCCTGGTCACCCTGGAAAAGGCCGGCTGGACGCTCCAGAGCTGGGTTCCAGAGGATGAGTTGAACATCGGCCGGCTGTCCGAGTGCAACTCGATGATCATTGCCTATGAGGGGTATCGCGAGTTCGGCCACCTTGCACATGACCCTGCGCAGCCGCTCTGGGGGGTGGTGCGCAATCGCATCCTGGCCGGCGCGGCCATCAGCCGTGACGACTACGAACACGCCGTTGCACAGCGTGCCCACGTCGCCGAGGCCTTCAGACGAGCGATCGGCTCATCCGGTGTTCTGCTGATGCCGGTCAGCGGTCACGGGGCCCTGCCTCTTGATGACCAGGACGCTGCTCACGTGAGCATCGGCACGTTCAGCCGCGCCAGTAACTACCTCGGCACCCCGGCAATCGCCCTACCCGCCGGATTCGATGAAGCACAGATGCCGATTGGCGTGCAGCTGCTGTCACCGGTATCTACCGACATGCACTTGCTGAACATGGCGAGCGCCATGGCGCCTGCACTGCTGCTTGACGAGCGCAAGCCCGAGCTGGGGCGGTGGGGGCTTTAAGCCCGGAACAACACTCGCGTAGCACCTGGCGCAACGTCTTCAGTGATGTTGCGCAGGTGTCATCCAGGCAGACCATCGCCGTGCGCTGCGATCGTCAGGCCGTTGCAATGCGAAGACTTTTCTACCCATCTCCGGTACCGGCGAGTGCGAAACGCCATGGCGGCCTGTTGCAGGATCAGCGCGAACAACGGTGAAACACTCGGGTCGGGATTTTTATTGCGACTGAGTTTACGCAGTTGAAACTTCACTACAGCCATGTTCGCCAAGGCCGCCATGGCTTTGTTTTTCCAGGTGATCGGCGGCAATTGCGGGGCATTGTCGTTGCCCGCCAGCCACTGGCGAGGCAGGTGCGGGTCGATAGCAAGAGCGGTTCCGATGCCCACCATGTCCACACCGCTCTGCACGACGCTTTCGGCCACCGGGCGGCGGCGTATACCGCCAGTGACCATCACCGGCATGTTGGCGACGGTTTGGATATCACGGGCGAACTCGACGAAATAGGCTTCGCGAGCCAGTGTGCGACCATCGCGCGCGTCACCCTGCATGGCGGGTACTTCGTAGCTGCCTCCCGATAACTCCACCATGTCCACGCCCAGGTCGTTGAGCAACTCAACCACCTTTTTCGCGTCATCGGCGGTGAATCCTCCGCGCTGGAAATCGGCGGAGTTCAGCTTGACCGCCACTGCAAAATCCGCAGAAACCACAGCCCTGACCGCCTTGACGATTTCGAGCAACAGGCGCGCCCGGTTTTCCAGAGGGCCACCCCACTCGTCCGTGCGCTGGTTGGTCAACGGCGAAAGGAACTGGCTCAACAAATAGCCATGGGCAGCATGAATTTCCACACCAGTAAATCCGGCCTGCTCGCCGAGGCGTGCGGTATTCGCGAAGCGCTGAACAACCTCTTCGATCACGCCTTGGGGCATCGCATGAGGTGTGGCAAATCGCCTGGACATTTTGCCGAGGTCCAGCGGCACGGCTGACGGGGCCCAGGTCTTTTGCCCAAGATTGGACTGCATCTGGCGACCGGGATGATTGATCTGCAACCAGAACTGCGCACCACCAGACCGACCTGTACGCGCCCAGTGCTTGAACTTGTGCAATTGCTGATCGTCTTGCAACACCACGCCACCCGGTCCGGTCATGGCGCGGCCGTCGACCATAACGTTGCCGGTAATGATCAGGCCGGCACCACCGTCGGCCCATGCTTGATAGAGACGCAGCAGGTCCTTGGAAGGCGCCTGATCGGCGTCCGCCATGTTCTCCTCCATGGCAGCTTTGGCGATTCGGTTCTTGATGGTTGAACCGTTGGGAAGCATCAGGGTGTCGAACACATTCATGGAGCAGCCCTCAACTGAAGAGGAGGCCACCTTAAGATTAAAGTCAACTTTAAGGTCAATACCCTTTTGCGCAGTGCAGCCAGTGGAGTTTGACCTTAACGCACCGCACGCTTGCCCGGCGCTTTGCCAATGCCTTCTTCACGCAGGCGATTGATCAGCATTTGCGCATTTTCCGCGCACGCCATGCTTTCGGGCTTATCCTCGATGCCCTTGATGACGAGCAGAAGCTGCGCTTTGTTGTGGGCTAGCCGTTGCTGTAGAACAGCGATTTCCTCAACCTTTTGCTTAAGCCCGCTGAGCAATTCATCGTGCTGCCAACCGCTGGCATTCATCGGCATCAACTGCCGAATTTCTTCCAATGAAAAACCCGCCGCCTGCGCTGCGGTGATGACCTCCAACACCCACTTGGTATCAGGCGCGTAGTCCCTGTAACCATTTGCTTTGCGCTCGACAGATTTGATCAAGCCGCTCGACTCGTAGAACCGGATGCGTGAGGGCGCCAAACCACTGATTTTCGCCAGTTCGCCTATTCGCATAACCCACCCTGAACACTCTGTTGACCTTGAAGTTGACTTTAAACCTAAAGCCATCGGGGCGGCCAACCATCACGCATTGAATGCAGGCTCGACCACTGTCGCTACGCCACTGGCATCACTGCTTAGTCACACCACTGTTGATGCAACAGTTCTGGAACGCCAGCCATACGCCAACACCATCAGCAGCCCCAGAGCACCCATCGACGCTCCGGCCAGGGAAATGGCCGGATAACCCAACCCGGCGTTGATCACCGCTCCGCCCAGCGCTGCGCCAATCGCGTTGCCAAAATTGAAGGCGCCAATGTTCACCGCAGAGGCAAGATTGGGCGCATCCTTCGCTGCTTCCATCACACGCATCTGTAGTGGCGGCACCAGGGCGAAACTGGCGATACCCCATATCAGGATGGCCAGAGCGGCCGGCACCGCCCAACGCATCAGCAGGGTGAACGCCAGCAGGACGAGAATCAGAACGCTTAGCGAGACGATCAAGGTGCGATCTATCGAGCGGTCGGCGGCCTTGCCGCCCCACAGGTTGCCCAGCGTCAACCCCACCCCGAAAAGAACCAGCATGCCAGTGATATAGGCGGTGGAACCATTGGTCTCGCTGCTGAGGATCGGCGCGATGTAGGTGAAGACAGTAAACATCGCGCTCGACCCGACTACGGTCAGGGCCAACGCGCCCAGCACCGGACCGCGCCCCAGTACTCGAATTTCGGCCATTACACCGACGCTTTGCGACGTCTTCAGGTTAGGCAGGGCGAACCATAATGCGGCCATGGTCGCCACGCCGAGGCCGGTAATACCCCAGAAAGCGGTGCGCCAACCGAACAGTTCACCAAACCAGGTGGCCAGCGGCACACCGCCGATGGTCGCCAAGGTCAGGCCCATGAACATCGCCGCCACCGCCCCGGCACGTTTTTCCGGGGCGACCACGCTGGCGGCGACGATGGAGCCAACGCCAAAAAATGCACCATGGTTCAGTGAGGTCACCACCCTGGCGACCATGAGGCTGTAGTAATCGGTGGCCAGGGCTGACATCAGATTACCCAAGGTGAAAATCCCCATGAGCCCGATCAGCAGATAGCGTCGGGGAATTCTGCCGGTGGTCAGGGTCATCAGCGGTGCACCGAGCAACACGCCCAGCGCATAGGCACTGACCAGCAAACCGGCAGCGGGAATCGAAACGCCCAGATCCTGAGCGATACCCGGCAACATGCCCATGGGGGCGAATTCTGTTACGCCGATGCCAAAGGCACCGATGGCAAGTGCGACAAGTGGTGGATTGATACGCATGGAAGGCTCCTTATCTATGCCGCCAATGCTACGATGCAGTTTTTTAACGCGGTAGATAGCATTTTTGGCAATCACCTTTGCGCAGGAGGCACAAGTGGACTTCAACGGCAGGTCAGGTGAAATGAGCGTGTTCACCACCGTGGCGCACGAAGGCAGCCTGTCGGCCGCGGCGCGTGCACTGGGCGTGACACCCTCGGCAGTCAGTCGGGTCATCGCGCGTACCGAGCAACGCCTTGGCACCCGCCTGCTGTTGCGCACCACCCGAGCGCTCGCCTTCACTGCCGAGGGCGAAGCGTTCCTGCGCGGCGCCCGGCGTATCCTGGCCGATATGGACGAGGTCGAAGCAGCGATCGCTGACCAGGGCGTACCCAGGGGGCGATTGCGGGTCAGTGCCGCCCTTGGCCACGGGCGGCTGGCCATCGTCCCGCTGGTGGCAGCATTCAGCGCCCGTTACCCGAACATCGTCGTCGACCTTACCCTCGGCGACGAAGTGGTCGACATTCTCGGCGGGCAGGCCGATGTCGCGATCCGCTTCGGCCATCTGCCCGACAGCCCACTGACCGCGCGCAGGATCGGCGACACCGGCCAGGTAGTGGTGGCATCGCCCGATTATCTGCAGCGCGAGGGCATCCCCAAGGAGCCGGAAGACTTGTTTCAGCACAATTGCCTGCGCTTCAACTTCCGGCGTGCCGAACCCAACTGGCCGTTCATCCGCGATGGAAAAGAGTTTTCCCTGAAGGTCAGCGGCAACATCGAATGCAGCAGTGGTGAAGCGCTGGCACAACTTGCGCGAGTAGGCGCCGGCATTGCACGTATCGGTGAGTTCAGCGTGCGCGAGGATCTGCAGCGCGGCGCCCTGATTCCGCTGCTGGAAGCCTGGAACCCTGGGGACCAGGAACCGATCCATGCTGTGTTCGTCGGCGGGGCGGCAATGCCGGCGCGGGTGCGACTGTTCGTGGACTTCTTGCTGGAACATCACCGGATGTAAGCGCTTGATCTGAAATTTCCGGGTACTTGTGGTGTTGAAGTCTCGAAAATGTCGTTACCTCACCAGCATCAATGCTGAAACGGTAACCCCTCCAGCTTCCCCACAAGCCAGAACCTTGAATACCCACCCCCACCCCGTTAACCTTCGCCCATCGCTTTTTGTGTCTGCTGTTTCGTGTCATGGCAGCTGTGCGTGGGGCGCATTCGTGCGCGCCGGGTTCCTTGATTCCCGGTCTACCAACCTGCGTACAGCGCCACCCTTCGTCTGGTAGCGATAGGTGTCGGCTCCACCAATCAAGGGAGCTGCACAATCACAAGAATCGTCCCCGCTCCCCCGCTTGTTAATTCCCGCAAAACCACCTACACCGCCTTCGGCTGTAGCAACGGAAACCACCCTCCCCTGTTTTCCGTCTGCGAAGGCATCGAGCTCGAAGATGCGTTGGTCCATCTGTCGCTACAGATCCAATGCGCCAAGGACACCACCGCACAAGCTTGCGAACGCGCCGACGCGCAGTTCAAGCACCTGCTGGTGGCAGCGCAGCAGTCGCTGGAGATGAGCACCGTGTTGATCGACACGGTGCTGGACGGCATGGAGGCGCAAGCGGTAGACGCGTAACGACGAGACACCCGGGCCGCAGACGCGGCCCACTGATAGGGGTGCCTATGCGCCATGTAGGAGGCGGCCTCGCCGGCGAAGCGACGCGCGGGCAGCGCGCGGCCTAGAGAGCGCCATCAGATTCAAGGCATGCCCCCCAAACCCAGATGCAATTTCAAGACAGGTGACTGGGGATGTCTTCAGAAAGGCAACCAAAGGATCGCGGTGAGGTTATCAGGTGCCAGTCAATGCTGTTGTGCCGGTCACAAGATCGAGCGCGGCGCTTCGCCGGCAAAGCCGGTTCCTACATGGGCTGCCACGTGCCAACGCCTGTGAGATTCGAGTTGCCAGCCACCACAACTACACCACCAGAATCGCCTCATGCACATCAATTGTCGGAATCGGCACCACACAACGGCGCGTGTCGAGCCACTGGCGCATCTTGCAGGCGTCGAAAATCTGGCCCTCGTCCATCATCGTCAGGATGAGCTTTTGAGACATGTGGTAACACCCACATTTCAGGCAACGCCGCCCTTCCCACCCGGCTGGGCAGTCGATGGCCTCGGCGTGGCCGGCGCAGATCAGACAGCTCATGCAACCCCCTGATTGTTTTTCTGGGCGGGAAGGAACGTGCTGGTTACACCACAAAAAACAGCGTTCGAAAAAGGCATGAAAATTCCGTGCCAAGGCACGTATCTCGACAGATGGCAGCTGTTTCGGGCACCCGCCTCACTGGCCCCTGCGAAGGTCGTCGATCAGGGTCTTGTACCCGGCCACCTGCTGCTTGACGTAGGTGCGCAATTGATCACCGGTCAGGGCGAACGGCAGCAGCCTGAAGCCGCTGCGAAGCTGGGCGAACTGTTCCGAGGCCAGTAGCTGGTCGAAGGTGTGCTTCCACCAGGCGTAGTCCTCGTCGCTGACCCCGGGCCCCAGATAGAAGCCCCTGACCACCGGGCAGACGATGTCGTAGCCCTGTTCCCTGGCGGTGGGTACGTCCTTGAGCTCACCGCCCAGGCGTTCTTCCGAGAGTACGGCCAGCAGGCGCATCTCGCCGCGCTGCAGGTGGGTGATGACCTCGAACGCATCGGTACTGCTGACTTCGATGTAACCGCCCAGCAACGCCGTGGCGCTTTCGCCGCCGCTTTCCAGGGCGATGTAGCGCAATTCGCCAATATCGATACCCGCGGCCTTGGCGAGCAACGCGGCCTGCACCCAGTCCTGCCCGCCGGCAGTGCCGCCGGAGCCGAACAGCACCTTGCGCGGCTGCTGCTTCAGCGCCTTGACCAGGTCGTCGAGGTTCTTGTACGGGGAGTCGCTTCTTACCGCGATGGCGCCATAGCTTTTGCCCAGGGCGGCGACCCAGCGTACCGCGCCCTCGTCGAAGCGCCCGAACTTGCCCTGAGCAAGGTTGAGCAGCGACCCGCTGGACCATGCGATCAGGGTGCCCGGCTCTGCCGGCCGTTGCGCGATGATGGTGTTGTAGGTCACCGCCCCGACCCCACCGGGCATGTAGGTGATCTGCATGGGCTGGTCGAACACCTTGTTCTGGGCCAGGGCTGTCTTTATCAATTGGCACATCAGGTCCCCACCGCCACCCGATGAACCGGGCACGATGCACTCGGGCGAAGACGGCGGCGCCGCCAGCAACGAAGTGGCGAACAGGGAGCAAGCGATCGAGCAGATACTGCGCAGGAAAAACGTCATGGCGGTCGCCTGTTATTGTTTTTGGTATGACTTGGCAGTTGCGCACCGGGCGGGTTGTCGCCAGTGCACAACTGCACGTACCAAATCTTAGGCTGTGTAGCTTTCTCCAACCTTGCAGCAAGGCAGCGTACGCTGCCCGCGCCATGACTGCAAAACCGGCACCACGGCAGTTACGCAGCGCCTGCCTGGCGGCCGACACTCAGTTGCAACTGGGCAACGCGCCCGATCTGCTCCCAGTCGATCTGCAGGCCCAGGCCCGGTTGCTGCGACACCGTCACCTGCCCTTGCGCGTTGGTGCGGATCGGGTTGGCGGTGGCGAACTCGAACAGCTCGACCTCGCACGCCTGTTCGAAGTAGCTGCACACCGGCTGCCCCAGCATCAGGTGCAGGTTGGCCGCCTGTGCCAGCGAATGCCCCCAGCTCTGCAGTTCGACCTTGAGCCCGCTGGCCGCAGCGTGGTGGATGATCTTCAGCGCGGGGGTGATGCCGCCGCAGGTCATCACATCCACCCGCACACGGCTCCAGCACTGCTGGCTGGCGGCAAACGCCACCAGCTGGCTGTCGGTGATGGCGTTGCCGGCGGCCAGCACCGGCACCTGCAGCCGCGCGCTCAAGTGCCGGTACCCGGCCAGGTCGTAGTCGTCCAGCGGCGCCTCGAACCAGGCGTAGCCCAGTTCGCCCAGCACCCGCCCGACCTTGAGCGCGGCGTCCAGGTCGTAGCGCTGCTCCACGTCCAGCATCAGCGCCAGGCCCTTGTCGCCGTGGGCCCGCTGAACCTGCTCGAGCAGTTGCAGGTCGCGCGCCGGGTCGCACCAGCAATGGAACTTGATGGCCGTAAAGCCCGCCTCGACCAGTTGCTGCACGGCGTCCACATAGGCCTGCGGCGTGCCCAGCACCGGCGTGCTGGCGTAGGCGTCGATGCGCTCGCGGTAGCCGCCCAGCAGCCTGAACAGGGGCAGGCCCGCCGCCTGCGCCGCGATGTCCCACAGCGCCACGTCGATCAGCGCCTGGGCCTGGGCCGAGCGCGCATAGGCCCTGGGCTTGAAGTGCATCCACAGCCCTTCGCGCTGCAGTGCCGAGCGCCCGAGCAGGTCGGGGATCATGTCGCGCAGCGTCTCGGCCAGTACCGCGTCGGGGTGGTGCGTGGTGTACGAATCGGTAGCCGCCACGCCGACGATGCCGTCGCAGGTGCTGATGCGGATGAAGGTGTGCGTGGTGCACGGCGCCGGTTGCTCCGGGGTCCAGGTGGAGCCGCGCAGCGGCGGCGCGCACACGAACACCTCGACCCGGTCGATGATCTGGTTGTGCATTGGGGGCCTCCCGCCTCTAGGTGCGAACGCGATAACGCTCGATCATCGCCTCGTCCAGTATCACGCCAAGGCCTGGGCTGTCGGGCACGCGCACATGGCCGTCCTCCAGCGCCAGCAGGTTGCTCACCAGGCCACGGAACAACGGGCTGTCGCTTTGCGAGTATTCGATCAACTCGCCAAACTCGCTGGCCGCCAGAAAGTGCACGGTGGCTGCCAGCAGGATGCCGGTGCTGAAGCCGTGGGGTACCAGTTGCGCGCCGTGCAGTTGCGCCAGTTCATAGATGTGGCGCATCTCGCTGATGCCGCCGCAGCGGGTGATGTCGGGCTGGATGATCGCCGGGCGCGAAGCCTCCAGAAAGTGACGGAACTCGTGCCGCGTGGCCAGCCCCTCGCCGCCGGATACGCGCAGCCCGGAGCGCTCGGCCAGGTACGCCAGGCCGCGGGTGTCGTCCGAAGGCAAGGGTTCCTCGATCCAGTTGAGGTTGAACTGGCGCAGTGCATCGCATTGCACCAGCGCGTGGGAGTAGTTGCGCCAGCGCCCCACCAGGTCGATCTGCAGTTGCACGTCGTCGCCGATCTCCTCGCGCACCAGTTGCAGCAATGCCTTGTCCCTGGGCAGGTCTTCGCCAAAACCTGCGCCGCCGAGCTTGATGCTGCGCAGGCCCTGGGCCAGCAGGCCGCGTACCCGCTCGCGGTTGCCGGCCTCGTCGGGCCGCGGGATGAAGGTGCCGTAGGCGGCGATGCGCTCACGGTACTTGCCGCCGAGCAGGGTGTGCACCGGCACGCCGTAGTGCTGGCCGGCGATGTCCCACAGGGCGATGTCGAGCGCGCTGATGGCATGGATGGCCACGCCGCGCCGGCCCATGTATTCGCAGTGGCGGTACATCTTCTTCCACAGCCGGTCGATTTCCAGCGGGTTCTCGCCGACCAGGATGTCGCGCAGCCCCTGGCAGGTTTCATGGGATGCCGGCGTTTCGATCAGGGCCTTGACCACGGCCGGCGAGCTGTCGGTTTCACCGATGCCCAGCAGGCCGCTGTCGGTGTAGATGCGCACGATCAACGCATCCTCACCCCACTCGCAGGGCTGGTCGAGCGCAGGCACGCGCAACCAGATCGCTTCTACATCGACTATTTTCATTGCAGGTTTTCCAGAGTTTTCGGGGCGCCCTGGCGAGCTTGGCGAGGGGCCTGTTCGGTGTCGCATGCAGTGCTCTGGGCCAGGCGGGCGGACTGCGCTTCGATCAGGTGTGCGGGCATTGCTGCGTAGTCTTCGCGCAGCCACTTCAGCAGCCCCCAGATCTTCACCATGAGGATGAAGATGAACGGGATGGCGGTGAGGATCACGGCAGTCTTGAGGGTGTTGAGCGAGGCATTGATGTACAGCATCGCCAGCGGCAGCACGGCCAGCATCAGGCACCAGAACAGGCGCAGGCTCGGCGACGGGTCCTGGCCTTCACGCAGGTTGCGGGTGCTGGTGGCGGCCACGGTGTAGGCCACGGCGTCCAGGTGCGAGGCCAGGAACACCAGCATGAGCAGGAAGTACACCACCGACAGCAGTTTGCCGAACGGCAGGCTGGCGAGCAGCATCGACACCGCCGCTTCGCCGCCGGCACCGCTGAGCATGGCCGGGGCATTGACCACATCGGTGACGAACTGGTGAATGGCAAAGCTCTGCAGGCTGCCGAAGAAGAACCAGCAACCGCCGCAGCCGCCCAGGATCATCGCCAGTACCACCTCGCGAATCGTGCGGCCCTTGGAGACGCGGGTGACGAAAATTGCCACGCCCGGCGTGTAGGTGATCCAGTACAGCCAGTAGAACACGGTCCAGTCACGGGAGAAGCCGCCGTCCCCGGTAGGGTCGGTGAACAGGCTCATGTGGATGAAGTTCTGCAGGGTCAGGCCGATGGCGTTGGCGATGTTGCTGACGCTGAACTGGGTGGGCCCCAGCAGCAGCACGACCAGGGCGAACAGCATGGTCATGCCGCAGGCCAGTTTTGCCAGGCGCTGCATGCCGGAGCTGATGCCGATGTAGGAGCTGAGCGAGAACACCAGTGTCACCAGGATCACCAGCGACGCCTTGAGCATGAAGCCATCGGCAAGCCCGGTGAGGTCCGACAGCCCCTTGGCCACGGTGGAGGTGGTCAGGGTGGTGGTCAGCACCAGCCCGCCGAAGGTGGCGAACAGGAAGATCAGGTCGATGACCCGCCCGACCGGGCCGTGGGCCTTGTAGCCGGTGATCGACTCGATGATGCCCGCCAGGCTCAAGCCTTTGTTCTTGCGCACATGGAAGTGATACGCCATCGCCAGCGAGGCGATGCCGTAGATGGCCCACGGGGTCACGCCCCAGTGGAAGAACGAGTAGGCGATGCTCATCTCCAGCGCCTGCTTGCTGGCGGCGGTGATGTTCAGGCCCGGGGTGAGGTAGTAGTAGGCCCATTCCATGAACGCCCAGTACATGGTCGCCGAGCCGAGGCCGGCGCAGATGAACATGAAGATCCAGCTGGTGTTCCTGTACTCGGGCTTGCCCTCGCCCAGGCGGATGTTGCCGTACTTGCTCATGCCCAGGCC
This sequence comes from Pseudomonas sp. PS01300, assembly GCF_029960155.1. Classification (NCBI taxonomy): domain Bacteria; kingdom Pseudomonadati; phylum Pseudomonadota; class Gammaproteobacteria; order Pseudomonadales; family Pseudomonadaceae; genus Pseudomonas; species Pseudomonas sp. PS01300. The sequence continues at coordinate 110,086 of NZ_JASCPN010000006.1, forward strand.
GATCACCAGTACCACGCAGGCAAAGCCCAGTACCTGGACCAGCACGCCGAAGGTGGTGGTGGCACGGGTGAAGAGCTGATCGGCCAGTACCTTGGCCTGATCGGGGAACATCATCAAACCGATGACCGTCAGCGATATCACCACGATGCTGGTGAAAATCAGCGTCAGGTCTTTCTGGGTGTTCTGCTGCATAGTGAGTCCCAACTGTTGTAATTATTGGACAGACCCCCGTATTGGCAGGCTCGGCGGCTAATGTAAGCTGGTGCCCAGCGCCGAGAGAATCGCGATTTGGTAATGGACTAATAACGAAGTCTTATGAATAAATTCGCCCTGACCCGCCTGCCGCACATGACCCTGCTGCTGGCCTTCAAGACCGTTGCCGAGCACGGCAGCTTCACCCGTGCCGCCACCGCGCTGCACCTGTCGCAGTCGGCCATCAGCCAGCAGGTGGTCAAGCTGGAGGAGGCATTGGGGGTGACGCTGTTCGTGCGTTCGACCCGTACCGTGGCCCTGACCAGGGCCGGCGCCGCGCTGCTGGACGATATTCGCGCCCCCTTCGACCAGCTGGTGGCCGCCTTCGAGAAATGCGCGCGCAAGGCCGCACCGTCGGTGCTGCACATCGAGGCCGAGCCGGTGATGAGCGCGTTCTGGCTGACCCCGCGCCTGAAGCATTTCACCCAGCGCTTCCCCGCGCTGCGCATCCAGCAACTGCTGAGCACCCAGCGCGTCGAGTTTCCCGACGAGGTGGAGCTGGCGATCAAGTGGGGCACGGCCGACTGGCCGGGTTTCGACACGCAGTTTCTGATGGGCCTGAACTACGTGCCGATCTGCTCGCCCGCATTGCTCGAAGGGCCCGACGCGCTGCGGGTGCCGGCCGACCTGGCGCGTCACCCGCTGCTGCATGACCGGCATCATCACGACTGGGAAGCCTGGCAGGCGCTGTACCCCACGCCAGGGCTGGAGGTGCGCAGCGGGCACGTGGTCACCGACTCCAATGTGCTCGCGCAGCTGGCGATCGAGGGGCATGGTGTCGCCCTGTGTGCGATCGAGCTGACCGAACGGGCGGTGCGCAGCGGCGAACTGGTGATGCCCTTCCCCGAGCTGGTGATGCCGCATCAGCTGGCGTATTACCTGCTGACCAAGCCGCACAAGCAGATCAGCGACATGGCCCGGCAGTTCATTGCGTGGCTGAAGGAAGAGGCAGGCAACGGGGCGTAGTGCGTGACTGGGTGCCCGATCAGCCCATCAGCTCGACATCCGGAATCGCCGCCACCGTGGTTTCGCGCAGCAGCGCCAGGAACTCGACGACATAGGGTTTCTGGCTGTCTGCCGGCAAGGTGGCAGCCCAGATATCCGAGATAAGCCCCTCGCGGGTGATGGGCCTGGCCGTCACGTACTGACGCTGGAGGTAGGTCTGCACGGCCCAGCGTGGCAGCACCGCAATGCCGCGCCGCGCGGCCACCAGCATCAGGATCGCGACAGTCAGCTCGGCGGTGCGGCGCACAGGCTTGATCCCCGCGGGCCGCAGCAATGAGCGGACAATGTCCAGCGCGTCTTCCTCGATCGGATAGGTCACCAGGGTTTCGTCGATAAAGTCCTCGGCCGTCAAGAACTCGCGCAGGGCCAAGGGGTGGTCGTTGGCAACCAGTGCCACCAGCGGATAGCGAAACAGCCCGTGAAAATCGACCCCTTCCTCGTCCCTTTCGGAGCAGGACACCAGTGCAAGATCGGCGGTGCGCTGATGCAGCAGGCCAACGGGATCGTCGTGATAACCCGATACCAGGTCCACTTCCACCTCAGGCCAGCGTGCTCTAAAGGCATCGACTGCGGGCATGAGCCAGTCAAAACAGGTGTGGCATTCGACGGCGATACGCAAGGTACCGCCGGTGCCTTCGGCCATCTGCAGCAGGTCACGCGTGGTCTGATTAAGAATGGGCACCACTTTGTCGGCGGCTTCCAGCAGCCGCTTGCCAGCCGGCGTAAAGACCACCGGGGAAGACTTGCGAACGAACAATGGGGTGCCGAAAAACTCCTCCAGCGCCTTGATGTGATGGGACAAGGCGCCTTGGGTCAGTCGCATCCAGGACGCGGCGCGGGAGACGCTGCCACTGTCGCGCAGGGCCACCAGCGTTTGCAGGTGGCGAACATCGATCGGGATTCTGTCCATTAAATTTACTGAGGTTAAGTGAGGATATTATTCGTTTGAATAATAGACCTGCGATTTTCATACTTCCAGCCTCGATTTCACCCAGGCAAGACAGAGGCTGCACGCAAGATGAAAAAAACACACATACACAGGCAGGTCGGCATTCTGGCAAGTGCACAGGCCTTGTTCCAGACGGTTTCGGTTCTGGTGATGACCATCGGCGCACTGGCAGGCGCCCAGTTGACCCACCGCGCCGACATGGCCACATTGCCTATCGCCAGCATGTTCCTGGGCACCGCACTGGCGATGTTGCCGGCCTCGTCATTCATGGCAAACGCCGGGCGCAGGGCCGGCTTTGTACTTGGCGCGGCGCTGGGCGTGACCGGCGGCATGGTCGCTGCCGCCGGTATCTGGTTCGGCTCCCTGGCCCTGCTCGCACTGGGCACCTTCCTGGTCGGCACCTATCAGGCCTTTGCCCAGTTCTACCGTTTTGCCGCAAGCGAGGTCGCGGACGAGAGCTTGCGCCCCAAGGCCATCTCGCTGGTGCTGGCAGGTGGCATAGTCGCTGCACTGCTGGGGCCGGCGTTGGCGCGGTTCGGAGGCCAGTGGATAGGCCCGCAGTACTTCGGGTCATTTGTTCTGCTGACCGTCGTCGCCGTGTTGGGGCTGGGCGTGCTGCTGTTTCTGGATATGCCTGCCACCGAACCACCGGCGGCGGGCCTGGACAAGGGCCGGCCATGGGCACGGATCGTCCTGCAGCCGACCTACCTGGTAGCCCTGTTCGGCGCGGTGACCGGCTATGGCGTGATGATACTGGCGATGACGGCGACTCCGCTGGCGATGCTCCACCATCACCATCCGCTGGCCACGGCCGCCACCGTCATCCAGTTGCACGTGATGGGCATGTTCCTGCCCTCGTTCTTCACCGGCGCCCTGATTTCCCGGCTGGGTGCGGCGTGGGTGATGCTGCTGGGCGTGATGCTGCTGGCCTTGCACGTTCTGACCACCTGGTCCGGCACGGGCTTCAATGCCTTTGCCAGTGCTCTGGTTCTGCTGGGTGTGGGCTGGAATTTCCTGTTCATCGGCGGCACGGCCTTGCTGACCACAACCTACAGCCCGGCGGAAAAGAGCCGGGCCCAGGCGACCAACGACATGGCGATCTTTGCGGTGGGATTGACGTGCTCGTTTGGCGCCGGCGGCCTGCTCGACGTGTTTGGCTGGCAGGTGCTGAATGCGCTGCTGCTGCCTTGGCTGGGGCTTGCCGGCCTGATGATCGTATGGCGGCTCGTGGCTGAAAACCGCACCCGAACGCTACCGCAGGGCTAGGGCCGCACGGGGTGTGGCACCCGGGATGATCCGGCAAGCACTCCAGCTCTTGTATAGACTGGGTCTGGACGCGCCTCATCACTCACGGGATTGCACGATGAATCACCGCTACACCCGCCTGGACAGGCTGGCCAGCAGTTCACTGCGCCTGAACATGGGGCTTGCCGTGCTCCTGGGCCTGGCACTGCTGTTGACTGGCTTGTGCTACTGGGGCGTGAATCGCGTGCTGCAGAAGCAGGAAGACACGGTGAAGTTTCACTTCGCCCGCCTGATGGAAAACATTCGCGAGCAGGAAGCCTTTCTCAGCGCCGTGTCGCGCAAAAGCGCCGAAGGCCAACTGCTGGGCGCCTCCAGTGTGCCGGTGGTGGTGCAACGGTCTTCGTCCGATGCCACCGGTGCGGTCTATGAAGAACTCGAATACGCCTTCTCCCTGCCGTTCAGCGTGAAGATCAACCCGGCCAGGATCGCAGCCTCGCAACACGCCAGCGTCTCTACCCTGGGGGCGAACCTGGCCAACTACTACAGTGCATTCTGGTCGGCTTCGCACTATCAATCGCCCCAGGTGCTGCTGTTCAACCTGCCGGACAACTTCGATATCAGCGTACCGGCCATGGGGCGCCTGCGCGGCACGGGTCGGCCCCGACAAGAGGACTTCGATCGTGTGGTGCGCCAGGTGGGCAAGAGCCTGCACGACCACGCGCCGCAGGACCACCAGGTGCAGTGGGTGCCCTATGACGCAGGCCCCGATGCCCCTGCCACTGTGCTGGGGTATGTCGACATCGACCTGTCGGCAACCCGGCTGCACATTTCAGGGGCCAGCCCCTCGGTGGTGGTGGCGTCCATGTTCACGCTGGATCAGGTCAACAACATCGAACGCATCATGCAGTGGTCGATCTACGATCACTTCAGCCTGATCGCCCCCACCCGCGAGGCATTGGTGGGCGAGTTCAAGCCCGATCGGGTGCTGCATGAAGGCCTGAACCTGAACGCTGACGGGCTGGTGTTCCGTGTGACAAGCCCGGGCGAGCAGCCCTGGACCGGCATCTATGTGATCGGTTTCAAAAGCTTTGTGGACTATGCCTTCTGGCCGCTGCTGGGACTGGTTGCACTGATGCTGGCCGGATTGGGCGGCGGCTGGGCGTTCAATCACTGGTATCGCAAGCATGTGGTGTTGCCTGCCCACCGTGCACTTGAAGACATCGCCGAGAGCGAGGCTTTCAGTCGAGCCGTCATCGACACGGCGCCAGCCGGTCTGTGCGTGCTGCGTTGCAGCGACTACGCGGTGCTGCTGGAAAACCAGCACGCCCAGCAGTCCCACGGCAGCGCCACGCTGATCGGCGCCCTGCGTCGACAGCACGACCTGCCCGAGCGGGGCTCAACCGATCTGCAGGTTGAAGGCCGCCATTGGCACGTGAGCCTTGTGCCTACCCGCTACCACGGCGAAAACGCCTGGCTGTGTGCCTTTCATGACGTTACCCGGCTTGTCGAAGATGCCGCCAGCCTTGAACAGGCGCGCTTGGCCGCCGATTCCGCCAATGAAGCCAAGACACGTTTCCTGGCCACCATGAGCCATGAGATCCGCACACCGCTGTACGGCGTACTGGGCACCCTGGAGCTGATGGGGCTGACCGCGCTCGACCCGCGCCAGCAGCACTACCTGCAGACCATCCAGCGATCATCGGCCACCCTGTTCCAGCTGATCAGCGACGTGCTGGATGTGTCGAAGATCGAATCCGGACAGATGACCATCGACGATCTGGACTTCTGCCCTCTGGAGATGATCGAGGCCACACTCGGCACCTACAGTGCATACGCCCAGGCCAAAGGCTTGCAACTGTATGCCTGCATCGATGCCGACCTGCCCGACCGGCTGCGCGGCGATCCGTTGCGCATTCGCCAGATCCTCAACAACCTGCTGAGCAATGCCATCAAGTTCACCGACAGCGGCCGGGTGGTGCTGCGGGCTCGGGTCGTGGAACAGGACAGCGAATACAGCCAGTTGCAGTGGCAGGTCAGCGATTCGGGACTGGGTATTTCCCAGGCCCAGCAGGTGCATCTGTTCGACCCGTTCTATCAGGTGCGCGACGCCAGCAGCGAGGCCGGCGCAGGCCTGGGCCTGTCCATCTGCCGCCGGCTCTGCGAACTGATGGACGGCCAGCTCGACGTGGTCAGTGCAATCGGGCTGGGCAGCAGTTTCACCCTGCAGCTGAAGCTGCCCCGCGCGCCCGGCGCACTCACCGACTGTCCTGAACTCGAGCCATCCACCGCCCCTGTGTACGTGCGCGCACCCGTCCCGGAACTGGCCCGGCACCTTTGCGCCTGGCTCGTTCGGCTGGGGGTAGACGCCCGTCCGCTGGCCAGCGACATGGGTTCGGGCAACGACGCGACACTGTTGGTGGACATGCTCGCGTCCGGTCAAGCGTGGGCTGGCCCCCGGATCAACGCCGTACCGGGCGGGCCCAACCCACCCGACCACGGCGCTGATGGCTGGGAGGTCGATGCCTACGACGTTCGCGCGATCGCCAGGGCGGTGGGCCTGGCGCACGGCGGTCACGACACGCAGCACAGCGCCTGGCCAGCGGGCACCCGCCAGCCACTGGACCTGCGGATTCTGGTAGCCGAAGACAACCCCATCAATCAGGCGATCATCAAGGAGCAACTCGAAGCCCTGGGCTGCGTGGTCACGGTGGCGTTCAACGGTGAGCAGGCACTGGCACTCTGGGCGCCCGGGGCGTACGACCTGGTGCTCACCGACGTCAACATGCCGGTTATCAATGGCTATGAGCTGACCCAGGCATTGCGCCAGCAGGATGCCGACCTGCCCGTGATCGGCATCACAGCCAACGCCATGCGCGATGAAGGCGAGCGCTGCGCGGCCGTGGGCATGAACGCCTGGATGGTCAAGCCCCTGAACCTGCACACCTTGCGTACTCAGCTGTTGCAGCACTGCGAGCTGGTTCTGCCGCAGCCCTTCACCGAGGTCGACGAACCCGCCACCACACCATCGAGCGACGTCGACACCGTCCACGTTCCGCCTGCGATGCGAAAACTGTTCATCACCTCGATGCGCGACGACCTGCACAAGATCCACGTCGCACTGGACAACGCCGATGCCGGCGTCCTGGCGCAGGTACTGCACAGCCTGGGCGGCGCCCTGTGCTCGGTTCAGGCGTTCGCCCTGGCCACCTTGTGCGCCGAACTGGAATGCCAGCTTTGCGGGGTCGCACATCACGCCGCAGCTGGCCCGGAAGGTACGCCAGGTGCAAACGCGCCTGGAGACAGTGCTGAACACACAGCAGGCCCTGGACGGTTGAAGCCGTCCTGTCTTGCGTATTCGAAGAGGATTGTTGCGCAACGAAAAAAGGGCCACTTTTCAGCGGCCCTTCTTTCTGACGAATTACAGACCTTTCGATCTGTAGCTCCAAATACTGGAGCGGGAAACGAGACTCGAACTCGCGACCCCGACCTTGGCAAGGTCGTGCTCTACCAACTGAGCTATTCCCGCGTCGTGTTGATGGGGGCCATTCTAGCGATTTTAAAAACGCCGTCAACCCCTTGATTCAAAAAAGTTTATTTTATTTCAGAGCCTTCACGCAGGTGCGGCCAGGCTGCACGCAGGTAGTGCACCATCGACCACAGGGTCAGCCCCGCCGCCACCAGCAGCAGCGCATAACCCAGGCCTACCCAGAACCCCCACACCGGCGGGTTGCCCAGCAGGATCACCAGCGCCAGCATCTGTGCCGCGGTCTTCCACTTGCCCAGGTTGGACACCGCCACATGGGCACGTGCGCCCATCTCGGCCATCCATTCACGCAGCGCCGACACCACGATCTCGCGACCGATGATGACCGCCGCCGGCAGCGTGAGCCACAGGTTGGCATGCACCTGCACCAGCAGCACCAGGGCCACGGCCACCATCAGCTTGTCCGCGACCGGGTCGAGGAAGGCGCCAAACGGAGTGCTCTGCTGCCACCGACGAGCCAGATAACCGTCCAGCCAGTCGGTGGCGGCGGCAACGGCAAACACGCTGCTGGCGGCTATGTAGCTCCAGTGATACGGCACATAGAACAGCAGTATGAAGATCGGTATGAGCAGAACGCGTAGTACGGTAAGCAGATTCGGGATATTCATCGGCACAACTGGCTGCGAGGTGAGCGGGCATTCTACTCGCTATGCAGGCTGTCATAAATCGACTCGGCAAGCTTTTTACTGATTCCGGGTGCTTTGGCGATTTCTTCGACGCTGGCACGGCTCAGTTCCTGCAGTCCGCCAAAGTGTTTTAGCAGGTCGCGCCGGCGCTTGGGCCCTACCCCGGCGACGCCTTCCAGGGTCGAGGTGCGCCGCGTCTTGCCGCGCCGCGCGCGGTGACCGGTGATGGCGAAACGGTGCGCCTCGTCGCGGATCTGCTGGATCAGGTGCAGCGCCGGCGAGTCGCCCTTGAGGGTGAACTCGTGGGCCACGTCGTTGAGGTACAAGGTTTCGAAACCGGCCTTGCGCGTGGTGCCCTTGGCCACGCCCAGCAGAATCAGGTCGGGCACGGCCAGTTCCTGCAGCACGTCGCGGGCCATGTTCAGCTGGCCCTTGCCGCCATCCACCAGCAGCACGTCCGGCAGCTTGCCCTCGCCGTCCTTGATCCGCGAGAAGCGCCGGGTCAGGGCCTGGTGCATGGCCGCGTAGTCATCGCCGGCGGTCACGCCCTCGATGTTGTAGCGCCGGTAGTCGGACTTGATCGGGCCCTCGGGGCCGAACACCACGCAGGAGGCCACGGTGGCCTCGCCGCTGGAGTGACTGATGTCGTAGCACTCCAGGCGCTGCGGGGTTTCATCCAGGTCCAGCACCTGGGCCAGCGCATCGAAGCGCGCGGCCATGTGCTGGCGGTTGGCAAGGCGCGCCATCAGCGCCTGCTCGGCGTTGGTCACGGCCAGTTGCTGCCAGCGCGCGCGGGTGCCGCGCACCCGATGGCTGATGGTCAGCTCACGACCCCGCAGGGCCTCGACGGCGGCGCACAGGGCTTCGAAGTCTTCGTGCACCACGTTGACGATCAGCTCGGCAGGCAGCTCGCGCTCGGCGTTGCCCACGTAGTACTGGGCCAGGAACGCCGACAGGACCTCGGCCACGTCTTCCTCGATGCCCACCTGCGGAAAGAAGTTCTTGCTGCCCAGCACCCGCCCGCCGCGCACGCTGATAAGGTGCACGCACGCCCCGCCCGGGTTGACGAAGGCGGCCACCACATCCACGTCGCCGCTGCCGCCCTCCATGCTCTGCTGATCCTGCACGCGACGCAGCAAGGCGATCTGGTCGCGCAGCTCGGCGGCACGCTCGAACTCCAGGGCCATCGCGGCGCGCTCCATCTCTTCGTTGAGCTCGTTGGTCAACTGGTGGCTGCGCCCCTCCAGGAACATCACCGAGTGGCGCACGTCGGCGGCGTACTCCTGCGGCTCGACCAGGCCGACGCACGGCGCCTTGCAGCGCTTGATCTGGTACTGCAGGCACGGCCGGGTGCGGTTGGCGTAATAGCTGTCTTCGCACTGGCGCACGAAGAAGGTCTTCTGCAGCAGGCTCAGGCTTTCGCGAATGGCACCGGCACTGGGGTAAGGGCCGAAGTACCTGCCCTTGGCCTTCTTGGCCCCGCGATGGATGCCCAGGCGCGGGTAGTCGCCATCACTGAGGAACACATAGGGGTAGGACTTGTCGTCGCGCAACAGGATGTTGTACGGCGGGCGCCATTCCTTGATCAGGGTCTGCTCGAGCAGCAGCGCCTCGGTCTCGTTGGCGGTAATGGTGGTCTCGACCTGAGCGATGCGCGCCACCAGCGCGGCTGTCTTGGGCGCCAGGCCCGCCTTGCGAAAATAGCTCGCCAGGCGCTTCTTGAGGTTTTTGGCCTTGCCGACATACAGCAGGCGCGCGCCTTCGTCGAACATCCGGTAGACACCCGGACGTCCGCTGCAGGTCGCCAGAAAGGCACTTGAATCAAACGCTGGGGTCATATCAGAGGTTGGCGTCAACCATACCGTGGCGCACGGCCAGCAACGTCAGTTCCACGTCACTGGTAACGGAAAGTTTCTCGAAGATCCGGTAACGGTACGTATTCACCGTCTTCGGCGACAAGCACAGCTTGTCGGAAATGATCTGCACCTTCTGGCAACCGACGATCATCAGGGCGATCTGGATCTCCCGCTCCGACAGGCTGTCGAACGGCGAGGCATTCTGCGGTTCGAACGACTTGAGTGCCAGCTGCTGGGCTATCTGCGGGCTGATGTAGCGCTGCCCGGCAAACACCAGGCGAATGGCCTGGACCATTTCACCCAGCCCGGCGCCCTTGGTCAGGTAGCCGGCCGCACCGGCCTGCAGCAGGCGGGTGGGAAACGGGTCTTCCTCGCACACGGTCACGGCCACCACCTTGATGTCGGGGTGGCTGCGCAGCAGCTTGAGGGTCGCCTCCAGGCCACCGATGCCGGGCATCTTGACGTCCATCAGGACCACGTCGGGCTTGAGTTCGCGGGTGAGTTTCAGTGCTGCCTCGCCGGAATCGGCTTCCCCTACCACCTGCAGGCCGTCGATGTCGGCCAGCATGCGGGTAATGCCCGTACGCACCAAATCGTGGTCATCGACCACCAGGACCCTGATCAAGCAGACACCTCGCGTTACGGTGTGAATTGTATCCGGCCACCTTAGCAAAAAATCGACCGGGTGAGCTAACTGTAAACGCCATCCGGCTGACGTCAATTTCCCAGCCTTCCTACATGGCTTCCTACGCGGCTCATCGTCACTGCAGCTGGGCTTCTGCCTGGATGAGCAGACCTGCCTGTACAGGCACAGGCCACGCATGAAGCTGAAACTATGCCCGGCTCGCCACGCGGAGCACAAGCGGTGGCGAATGCAAAAAAAGCAACGCCAGTAAAACAGGCTGTTCACGCTCGCGATGCACTCATCAACACAACTAACCCGTCGCCCAATTGCAACTTTCAAAACATTAAGCTGAAACGGTTCATCTAATTAAATGAAGGCGATTGGCCACCATTTAAAGTTATGTAAAAACCCCGTGGAAGCATTTTTTTGGCGCCATTAAAACGCACCAAATACACATATCAATTTTTTGACGTCGAACTTTACAAAAACTCTAAGTCATTGTTTTTTAACGGTTTTTTAACTTTCACAAAACAAACTATATTTTTTTCTAGTTAATTTGATATGAAGTGTTGCCGTTCCAAAATTAAACGCTATAGGATGAAAAAAAGAGAGATAAGCCGCCGACGAACATCAACGTTCGCCGCGTTTCAGTTTGCGCCTGCCGCCTGAACATTTATCAACTACACAAGGGTTCGCTCAGGCGAACAGTGCTAAAGGGATCTCTATGAACATCAGTATTTTCGGGCTCGGATATGTAGGTGCCGTGTGCGCCGGGTGCCTCTCGGCACGTGGCCACAATGTGGTGGGGGTGGATATCTCCCCGGCCAAGATCGACATGATCAACCAGGGCAAGTCGCCCATCGTCGAGCCGGGGCTCGAGCAGCTGTTGCAACAGGCCGTGAAGCAAGGGCGCCTGTACGGCACCACCGACGTACAACGCGCCGTGCTCGACACCGAACTGTCGCTGCTGTGCGTGGGCACGCCCAGCAAGAAGAACGGCGACCTCGACCTGGTGTACATGGAGGCCGTATGCCGCCAGATCGGCGAAGCCCTGCGCGACAAGGCTGGCCGTCACACCGTGGTGGTGCGCAGCACCGTGCTGCCAGGCACGGTCAACAACGTGGTCATCCCGCTGCTCGAGCAAGCCTCGGGCAAGAAGGCCGGCGTCGATTTCGGCGTGGCGGTCAACCCCGAGTTCCTGCGTGAAAGCACGGCCATCAAGGACTACGACTTCCCGGCCATGACCGTGATCGGCGAACTCGACACCCAGTCGGGCGACATCCTGCAATCGCTGTACGAGGGCCTGGACGCCCCGGTGATCCGCAAGTCGATCGAAGTGGCCGAGATGATCAAGTACACCTGCAACGTGTGGCACGCCACCAAGGTGAGCTTCGCCAACGAGATCGGCAACATCGCCAAGGCCTCCGGGGTGGACGGACGCGAGGTGATGGACGTGGTGTGCCAGGACCACAAGCTCAATCTGTCGCGCTACTACCTGCGCCCCGGCTTTGCCTTCGGCGGCTCGTGCCTGCCCAAGGACGTGCGCGCCCTCACCTACCGCGCCGGCCAGCTGGACGTCGAGCACCCGCTGCTGGCCTCGATCATGTCCAGCAACCGCAGCCAGGTGCAGAACGCCTTCGACCTGGTCAGCGGTTTCAACAAGCGCCGTATCGGCCTGCTGGGGCTGAGCTTCAAGGCCGGCAGCGACGACCTGCGCGAAAGCCCGCTGGTGGAGCTGGCCGAAATGCTGATCGGCAAGGGTTACGAGCTGCGCATCTTCGACGCCAACGTCGAGTATGCCCGGGTGTTCGGCGCCAACCGCGACTACATCGAGTCGAAGATCCCGCACGTGTCATCGCTGCTGTGCAACGACCTCGACCAGGTGATCGACGGCGCCGAGATCATCGTGCTGGGCAACAACGACCCGCGTTTCGCCCAGGCCCTGGAAGGCAATGGCGACAAGCAGATCGTCGACCTGGTCGGTTTCATGCCCAACGCCAGCAACGCCACCCAGGAAGGGATCTGCTGGTAAGGCCACAGGCTCCGTCAAGAGAGCCCAAGGCGTTCGACTCCACGCGTCACCCGACTGTTTACCTGCCTGAGTGCCGCCTCCTTCGGAGCGCCGGCGAACCTCATGTGCGTGAACGGCCGGGTGCGCGCTGCCCGTACCAAGGAGAAACGGCACCATGAAACCACAGCAACAGCGGCCCGAGGGTCGACCCGGCTACCTGCAGGCAGGCGCCAGCTTCTGTGCCTGGGCCTGCCTGTTCGGCCTGGTCGCGCTGGCGTCGCAGATGATCGCGCCGCAGTACCTGGACCCCAGCCACCACACGTTCATCTTCATCATCGGTACCCTGGGCATGTGGCGCTACGGCAATGCCATCGTCCACTACATCCGCGGCATGTACTTCCTGCACTGGAAGTTCCCGCGCATCCGCAAGGCGGTCGAGCGCATGGGCGACGATGCCCTGCCCTCGCACATGTTCATGGTGGTGACCAGCTTTCGCATCCCCACCCACACCACCTTCAAGGTGTACCAGTCGGTATTCCAGGAAGTGCAGCGGCTGAACGTGCCGTGCACGGTGATCGCCTCGATCGTGGAAAAAGGCGACGAGCAGTTCATCAAGACCATCATGCGCAACGAAGTGGTCGATCGCGACGACATCAAGCTGGTGATCGTGCGCGCCCGTGGCACCGGCAAGCGTGACGGCCTGGCCCATGCCTTCCGTGCCCTGTCGCGGCAGATGCCGCTGCAGGACGCGGTGGTCGGCGTGGTCGACGGCGACACCATGATGCTGCCCGGCTGCGTCGAGCGCGCGGTCAAGCTGTTCGCCTACCTGCCCAATGTCGGTGGCCTGACCACCAACGAGTTCTGCGAGGTCGAAGGCAGCCCGCTGATGCGCCAGTGGCACTCGATGCGCTTCGTGCAGCGGCACATCAACATGTGCTCGATGGCCCTGTCGCACCGGGTGCTGACCCTGACCGGCCGGCTGTCGTTCTTTCGCGCCAGCGTGATGACCGACCCCGAATTCATCCGCGACGTGGAAGCCGACTTTCTCGAACACTGGCGCCTGGGCCGCTTCCAGTTTCTCACCGGCGACGACAAGTCCTCGTGGCTGAGCCTGATGCGCGCCGGCTGGGACACCTTCTACGTGCCCGACAGCAACACCCTGACCGTGGAGCATCCACCAGACAACAGCTTCTGGCGCGCCACCCGCCAGCTGATGTTCCGCTGGTACGGCAACTCGCTGCGCCAGAACTTTCGCGCCACCCACCTGCTGGGCCGCGCCCGCCTGGGCCTGTTCACCCTGTACGTGCTGCTCGACCAGCGCGTGTCGATGTGGACCTGCCTGATGGGCCTGACCGCCTCGGTGGTGGCCGGCGTGGTGTTCGGCATCGAGTACCTGCTGGTGTACCTGTTCTGGGTACTGCTCTCGCGCAGCCTGGTGACGGTGCTGTTCCTGTTCGCCGGTCACCCGGTCAGCCCGGTGTACCCGTTCGTTCTCTATTACAACCAGATCGTGGGCTCGCTGATGAAGGTGTACGCACTGTTCCACATGGACCAGCAGAGCTGGACCCGGCAAAAAACCACGCTAAGCAACGGCACTGTCGATTTCGACACGGCCCTGAACCGCTGGTCATCGAAGGCGATGCTGTTTTCATCCATCGCGATTTTCTTCGGTGCCATCTCGGTACTTCTCGAACTCACGCAACGTTAAGGAAAGGCGCCTGCCATGAGTAGCTCGAACATCCCAGCAGCCCCCGGCACCACTGCAGCCAATGTGGTCCACGAGGCCATCGACGAACGCCAGTACGTGCGCACCAAGCTCAATGCCCGGGTCAGGCTCAGCGCCCCCGGCCAGGCGCCCATCGACAGCACCCTGCAGGACATCTCCCTGGGCGGCCTGGGCCTGGTGCACAGCGCCCCGCTGAAGATCGGCAGCCTGTACAACGCCTCGATCCAGCTGCGCCTGAACCAGGTCGACCTGAACATCGACAGCCAGATCAAGATCGTCTCGCAGCGCGGCGCCGAAGTCGGCGCGCAGTTCGTCGACCTCGACGCCCAGAAGCGCGACATCCTGCGCTACATCATCAGCGCCTACCTGTCGGGCGAAATTGCCGACGTCAACGGCCTGTTCAACGTGATGCAGCGCGAGAACTACATCAAGGAGCGCAAGCACAAGTACGCCAGCGCACGCAATGCAGGCGATCGCCTGCGCGCCATCGGCGGCACCCTGCTGTTCACCGCCGCCGGCATCGCAGCGCTGAGCTTCGTGGCCTACAAGAGCTACCTGCTGTTCTTCCGCATTCCGGCCGTGCAGGCCCAGGTCAGTGCCGATGCGCAGATCATCAGCATGCCCGACAACGGCTACGTGAAGTTCCTGCTGCAGCCTGGGCAGAGCGAGGTCAAGGCCGGCGAGCCGCTGGCCAACATCTCCACCCAGCTGGCCACCAGTTTCACCAGCCCGGCCGACATGAAGGCGCTGGCCGACCTCGCGCCCGGCGACCTGCAGACCCTGCTGGGGCGCGCCACCATCGAGACCGTGATCAACAGCCCGTGCGACTGCCAGGTGTACTTCCCCAGCACGCCCATGAACGGTTACGGCTACAAGCAGGCGCCGCTGCTGCACCTGCTGCCCAAGGACCAGCCGCTGTACGTCAGCGCCAACGTGCCGTTCGACAAGCTGAGCGACATCAGCCGGGTCAGATCCGTGGACCTGCAGGTGTTCGGCCTGGACGAACGCTTCGGCGGCACCGTGGTGGACTCGCGGGTCGACGCACTGAACAAGAACCTCGCCCTGACCATCCGGCCGGACCGTCCGCTGCCACTGGCGGCCTACCAGAAACCGGTGGCGGTGGACCTGTACCTGGGCCTGCCGGCCTTGCCGTCGCTGTCGCGCTGAAGGGCCCCCAGATGAAACCGATGACGCCCGCCTGGCTGCTGTTCACTGCCCTCGCCTGCACCGGCCCTGCCCTTGCCGGGCAAAGCCTGGAGCAGATCCGCTACGCGCTGTACAAGGACCCGCAAGCCGATGTGAGCGCCGATTTGCGCGTGCTCGCCGAGCGCGGTGACCTGGCGTCCAAGCAGTTGCTGGGCGATGTGCTGGCCAGCAGCGACAGCGCCAACCGCCAGGAGGCGATCCGCCTGTACCAGGAAGCGTTTGCCGAGGGTCGCGGCCTGGTGCCGGCGCTGGCCTCGCTGGCCCGCCTGCTTGACCGCAGCCCCGGCCTGCGCCAGCAGCAGCGCGCCTGGGTGGCCCAGGCGCTGACCCGCTACCCGGCCACCCTGGACCCGCGCAACACCAATGCCACGCTGGAAGTGTTCCTGACCTACCCGGACCTGGTGCCCACCGCCGAGGCCGCGCAGCTGCTGGCGCTGTACGAGCAGTCCTGCCTGCTCGACTGCCACCCCGAGCTGTACCGCGCGGTGGTCGCCGAGCGCCAGGGCGACCGCGCCGCTGCCGAGCACTGGTACCAGCAGGCGGTACGCGTCGACCCGCGTGGCGTCGACCGCTACTACGCCTTCCTCGGCGAGCGCCAGGACACCGCGTTCCCCGCCTTCGCCCGCACCCTGGAGCCCCGGATGGCGCAGTTGCCGGTGGAGATCGTGCACCGTATCGGCTCGTTGCTCGACACCATCAGCACCGTGCAGCGTGCCGACCAGCAGGCCGAACAGGATGAGCAGTTGGGCAACGCCATGGGTGCCCCAAGGCCCGCGCCCACCCCCGAACAGCAGGCCCGTGCAAAGGCCCTGGCCGATGAATGGGCGGCCGCCATGGCCGAGGTCCAGCGCTGGTTCGACAACGCCGCGCAGCGCGGTTTCGTGCCGGCGCTGGTGTCCAAGGCCAACTTCATGATCTCCAACCCCACCGAGCACAACGCCGACCAGGTACAGGCGCTGATTGCCCAGGTGCAGGCCAAGGACCCTACCCGGGCCAAGGCGCTCAATGCCTCGCTGTACATGGTCACCAACTGGCTGACCCTGGACCCGCAAAAGGCCCAGGTGCTGATCGACGAACTGATCGCCAGCAACTTTCGCGACGCGCACCTGCTGCTGGCCGACCTGTACAGCAAGGGCGGCCTCGACCAGCCCGACCAGGAGCGTGCCCTGGCGATCTACCAGGAACAGGCCGAGCGCGGCGCCACTGCCGCCTGGTACCGCATGGCCACCATCTACGCGAGCGGCCGCGCCATCTGCCACGACCCGGTCAAGGCCTACACCTACGCGCGCCTTGCCCTGGACCTGGGCGAGCGCCGCGCACGCGGGCTGCTCAAGCGCCTGGACAAAACCCTGAAAACGGCTGACATCGAGCGCGCCATGGCGGCACGCAATGACCTGCTCAAGGAGACCACCCTGTGAAAGCGCATCCGTCCCTGTTTGGCGCCCTGCTCATGCTCGCGCCGCTGTACACCGCGTTCGCCGCCGAAGAAATCACCGGCCCCGAAGCCGACAGCAGCGAGCCGGTGCGGGTAGACGCCGACGCCAGCACGCCGGTGATCACCTCCGAATTCTTCAACAAGCTCACCGTGCAGACCGGCTACGGCCCCGAAGACTCCCAGGTGGGGCGCAGCCGCGAGAGCTTCTACAGCCTGCGCTACGAACCCTCGTTCGCCTGGTACTCGCCGGAAAAACGCTGGGCCAAGTGGATGGTCTACGGTCGCCTGTGGCTCAACTACGACTCCAGCCAGACGGCCAACAGCCAGAACGAAAGCACCAACGCCTTCGACCGCGAGCAGCCCGAAGGCTGGTACGCCGAGCTGCGCGAGCTTTACGTCAAGCGCAACCTGCTGGGCGACGACCCGCGCTTCTCGCTGTCGGCCGGACGCCAGCGCTTTGCCGACGACTACGGCATCTGGTGGGACGACAGCATCGAGTCGCTGCGTTTCGACTACAAGGACACCTTCGCCAAGGGCTTCTTCGCCGTGGCGCAGAAGTTCTACAACTACAACAGCGACGTCAACCGCCTGGCCGACAGCGAAGAACGCACCACCTACCTGATGGGCGAGTACGCCTACCGCTGGAGCGAGAACAACTGGGCCGGCACGCGCGTGATGTACGAAGACGACCACAGCGGGCACGACCCGCGTGACCGCTACGACTTCACCGGCATGCGCTACGGGCTGTTCTTCAAGGCCGACAACCTGCAGGTCAGCCCGCTGTTCAGCGACTACCACCTGGAGCTGGCCGCACTCGACGGCAAGGTCGACAACACCGACGGCAACGGCCTGACCACCACCGGCCACAACGCCAGCGGCTGGGCGGCGCTGGGCGAGATCGGCAAACGCTTCGACGACCTGCCCTGGACCCCGCGCCTGGCCTTGCGCGGCGGGCTGACCGACAAGCCGAGCAACGAGAACGACGGCTTTCGTCTCAACACCATCCAGTCCGACCGCATCACCCGCCAGGGCTCCTACAGCACCCGCCTGGCCAGCTCGTTCGTCAGCCTCGACCTGCGCAACCTGAGCTACTACGGCTTTGCCGTGGAAACCCGGCCCACGCCGCGCAGCGCCCTGGATTTTCGCCTCACCGAACTCAAGCTGCGCGATGCCAGTGGCACCCTGCCGATCCGCGTCGACGGCGACCAGCGCAGCGCACGCAACCAGGCCATCGCCCAGGGCAGCAACGGCAACGGCAAGCACGTGGGGCAGATGCTCGACCTCAACTACTACTGGAAGATGTTTCCGGTCGCCCTCGACGGCAAGCACCTGGACGTCAACACCCTGGTCAGCGCCAGCTACCTCAATGCCGGCAACGCGCTGGATACCGGTGACGACTACCAGCTGACGGTCGGCGTCGTGATCAGTTACTAAGGGCGGGCCCCGCGATGATTTTCGCCTCAAACGTGTTCCTGTTCCTCTACCTGCCGCTGTTCCTGGCGGTGTACTTCCTGGCGCGTGCGCCGTGGCGCTCCACGGTGATCGTCGCCGCCAGCTACATCTTCTATGCCTGGTGGCGCCCGGACTTCCTGCTGCTGTTCGTCGGCATCACCTACTGGAACTACTGGTTCGGCCTGCGCATCAAGGCGCGCCTGGACGCCGGCGACAAGCGCTGGGCGTTCCGCCTGCTGTGGATCGGCATCATCGGCAACCTGTCGACCCTGGGCTATTTCAAGTACGCCAACTTCGGCGCCGAGGTGCTGGGCGCACTGCTGGCGCCGCTGGGCATCAACACCTTCACCCTGGAGACGATCTTCCTGCCGCTGGGCATCTCGTTCTACGTGTTCCATGCCCTGAGCTATATCGTCGACATCTACCGCAAGGACGCCACGCCCACCAACAACTTCATCGACTTCGCCGCATTCGTCGCGCTGTTCCCGCACCTGGTGGCCGGCCCGATCCTGCGCTACAGCCAACTGGCCCCGCAGCTGGGCCAGCGTACCCACTCGCTGGAGATGTTCTCGCTGGGGGTATGCCGGTTCATGCTCGGTTTCATCATGAAGGTGCTGATCGCCGACCAGCTGGCGCCGATCAACGTGCTGTTCATCAGCGAGGGCAGCCTGCAACTGAGCGATGCCTGGTTCGGCCTGGTGGTGTCGACCCTGCAGCTGTACTTCGACTTCGCCGGCTACAGCCACATGGCCCTGGGCCTGGCGCTGATGATGGGTTTTCGCTTCCCGGAGAACTTCAACCAGCCCTACGTCTCGCAGAGCATCACCGAGTTCTGGAGCCGCTGGCACATGACCCTGGCGCACTTTCTGCGCGACTACGTGTACATGCCGCTGGTGCGCAAGCGCATCGCCGGGGCCATGCCGGCGCTGGTGTACACCATGCTGCTGTCGGGGCTGTGGCACGGCGCAAGCTTCGCCTTCATCTGCTGGGGGCTGTTCTTCGGCCTGGGCATGGTGATCGAGCGCAAGTTCAACCTGGCCACCAAGGTCACCACGCCCTACCGCCTGGGGCGCAACCTGCGCACCGGGTTGCTGATCATCCTGAGCATGCCGCTGTTCTTCACCAACGACCTGCGCCATAGCCTGGACATCTACCAGGCGCTGTTCGGCTTCAACGGCCTGGGCTCGCTGGAGCTCTACGTGCTGGGCGCCTCGAAGATGGCCATGTCGTTCGTGGCGGTGGCGCTGTGCTGGCTGATCCTGGCCGGCAGCAACAACGTGCGCTACTACGCCGGCAACAAGCAGCACTTCTTCATGGCCCATGTCGGCGGGCTCAAGGCCGTGCTGCTGTGGGCCGGCTTCGCGCTGGCGCTGAGCAGCCTGGCTGCGCACTCGTTCTCCCCCTTCCTCTACTTCCAGTTCTAGGAGACTGTCATGTACCCGGTGATGAACTCGGCAAGCAAGGTCAACGGCATTCTGTTCTGCCTGGTGCTGGCGGGGATGTTCGTCTACTCCCTGCCGCCGGTTTTCAGTTTCGCGAAAAACCAGAGTGACGCCTGGAACCTGTTCGTCGACGGCAAGCTGCTGCGCAAGTTCGAGCAGGCCTACGACAAGCGCTTCTTCCTGCGTGAGCCCTCGGTGCAGCTGTGGGCCGACGCGCAGTACCTGCTGTTCAGGGAGGGCACCAAGGGCGTGGTACTGGGCAAGGACGGCTGGCTCTATACCTCCCAGGAATACCGTGTGCCCAATGACCTGGAGGCCAACGTGCAAGGCCAGCTGGCACAGATCGACGCCGTGCAGGCGCAACTGGCGCAGCACGGCAAGCGCCTGGTGCTGCTGCCGTTGCCGATGAAGCTGGACATCTATGCCGCGCATGCCGAGCACCCGTTCGATCCGCGCGCCATCAGCCTGTACGACCGCTTCGTGGCGCAGCTGCAGGCACGCAACGTCACGGTGACGCCGCTGCGCTCGGCGTTTCTGGACAACCTCGGCGGCCCACCGCTGTTTCTCAAGTCCGACACCCACTGGAGCCCCGATGGCGCACGCCTGGCCGCCTTCGAACTGGCGCGCCAGCACCCGGAGCTGCTGGGCCAGGAGCGCTATGTGTCGCACCAGGTCGCGCAAAAGACCGTCAAGGGCGACCTGATGAACTACATCCAGTTCGACCAGAGCCGGCTGATGCCGGACTTTGGCGCCAACCAGATCGCCGTGTACGAAACCCTGAAGGCCGAACAGAGCAGCGATGAGCTGTTCGCCGACCAGGCCCAAAGCCTGCTGCTGGTAGGTACCAGCTACAGCAAGATCGACGACTGGAACTTCGTCGGTTTTCTCAAGGAAGCCCTCAACCGTGACCTGCTGAGCATTGCCGTGGAGGCCCGCGGGCCGTTCGAGGCAATGAACCAGTTTCTGGCCAGCGATGAGCTGGGCAACCCTGACATCGACACCGTGGTCTGGGAATTCCCGCTGCGCACCCTGCTGGCCCATCGGGTCAGCGGCCAGCGTCAGATGAACCAGACCCAACACTTCTAAGGAGATACACCATGACCCGTTCGCCACGCCAACTGCTCGCCGCCACCGCCCTGCTGCTGGTCAGCACCGCCAGCCTCGCCAACGACGGCAATGCCGACCTCTACGATGCCGTGGCCCCGGCCGACTCGGCCTTCGTGCGCGTGCTCAACCTGAGCGATCGCAGCATCGACGTGACCCTGAGCGGCAAGGTCAACCCACAGAAGGTCGCCCCCGGCCAGCTCAGCGGCTACCGCTTCACCCCTGCCGGCAGCCACAAGATCGCGGTCGACAAGCAGGCCATCGAGCCGCAGCTCAAGGCCAACGCCGCCAGCACCGTGGTGTATGACGGCAAGGGCCTGACCCTGATCGCCGACAAATACGTCAACGAACCGAAAAAGGCCCAGATCGCCTTCTACAACCTGACCCCCGCGCAGGCCGCCCTCAAGACCTCCGACGGCAAGACCTCGGTCATCGACCCGCTGGGCAAGGACCAGACCGGCAGCCGCCTGGTCAACGAAATCAAGATCGGCTTCGCCGCCTATGTCGATCAGCGCAACGTCGCCCAGTTCGACGACCTGTTCCTCAAGAAAGGCCGCTCGTACAGCTACGTGCTGCTGCCCGCCGCCAATGGCTACAAGAGCATCAGCGTGGCCAACAGCATCGACCCCACGCTGTAACCGCAGGCTGGCCTTGAACACAGGATGATGAACCGCGCATGAAGATCCTTACCTCCCTCGGCCTGATGGCCGTACTCGCTGCCGCCAGCCAGACCGGCCAGGCCGCCGAGGCGCCCAGCACCGGCTGCACCAGCCTTGAGTGCATGGTCTGCCCGGCCCTGAGCGATCCGCAGAAATACGCCGAAGGGCGGATGAAACTGATGCGCGAGATCGTCCCGGGCAAGGACCGCTGGCTGTTCCGTTCGGCCGTCGACCTGACCAACGACTTCGGCATCCCCGCGCCCATGCGCCCGGAGTTCGCGCGCCTGATGGCCGCGTTCCGCCAGCAGGGTATCCACGTGGCCATGGCCGTGCAGCCCACCCGTGGGCTGATGCACCGCGACAAGCTCTACCCCGGGCAGTTGCACGGGTTCGACTTCGAGCGCGCCAGCAACAACCTGGCCAGCTACCTGCAGCAGCTGCGCAGCGGCGGCGCGGTGGTGCCCGACCTGATGCAACTGGTGCGCACCCCGCCGGCGGGCGAGTACTTCTTTCGCCGCGACCACCACTGGACCCCCAGCGGTGCCGAGGCCACCGCACGCCTGGTGGCCGATGAGGTGCGCCGCCAGCCGTTCTATGCCGAACTGACCAAGAAGCACTACCGCACCGAGCCCGGCGTGATGGTACCCAAGGACGGCACCATGAACCTGGCGATGAGCAGCATCTGCGGCAACAACTACGGCTTCCAGTACGTGCGCGGCTACCAGACCATCCCAGTGGCCGACGATGCCGACGCACTGTTCGACGAAGCCCCCGACCCGCAGGTGATCCTGGTGGGCGACAGTAACGCCGCAGCCCGTGAGGACGAAAGCAAGCAGTTCAACTTCGACGGCTACCTCAAGCAGTACCTGGATGTCGACATCCTCAACTACGCCCTGCCCGGCGTTGGCCAGGACGGCTCGCTGCTCGAATACCTGCTGTCCGAGAACTACAAGCCCGACGCACCGCCCAGACTGATCATCTGGGAGCTGCCGGCCAACTACCAGCTGGAGTCCGACCAGATGTACCGCCAGCTGATTCCGGCGGTCAAGGGCGGTTGCAGCACCTCCACACCGGTGCTGGGCAACCGCCTGCAGCGCCCTGCGCTGCGCGTCAACGACCGCATCGAACTGCTGAGCAACGCCGGCGAAAGCCGCAAGGCACTGGGCAGCGGCCAGGGCTTTCTGGACATCCGCATCAGCGACAAGAACGTCAAGGACTTCTACGTGATCGTGTATTACGACAACGGTGCCCGCGACAAGGTGTGGTTTCGCCGCGAGGCGGCCGTCAGCGGTGGCCAGTACTACCTGGAGCTGAGCAAGGCCAAGGAGTTCGCCGGGGCCAACCTGCTCTCGGTGTTCCTCGAACCGACCAAGCCGAGCCAGGCCGCCACCCAGGTGGAGACCCGTCTATGCCTCTGAAGCCCTGGCTGGTCGCCACCCTGGGCCTGTGCGCCGGGTTGCAGCTGGGCAGCAGCCTGGCCGCGCAATCGATCTGGCCGGCGCGGGCCACCGCCCAGTCGGCGATGATCGCCGACTACCGCACCCTGCAGTGCAGCAAACAGCCGCCGCCACCGTACACCGCCAGCCTGCGCATGCAGAGCAAGTACGACCAGCGCGATGCCAGCAAGTCGACCCTGCGCAGCCGCCCCGATGCCGACACCGAGGCGGCGAGCAAGCAGGTCAAGCAGTTCATCGCCGGGCTGATCTTCGCCAGCAAGCGCTTCCAGCGCGCCAAGACCCCGCAGCAGGCCAACATGGCCCTGGCCTGCCAGGACCAGTGGCTGGAGCACTGGGCGCAGGCCGGTGCCCTGCTCAACCCGGATGCCAGCAGCACCGGCATGGCGGCGCGCAAGTGGGCGGTGGCGGCCATGGCCTCGACGCTGCTGCTGACCCAGGCCGCCAGCAACGGCCAGGTGCAGCTGTCGCCGGCCCAGACGCGCTGGTTCGAACAGCTCGGCGAACTGATCATCCGCGAGTACCAGCCACGCCAGGCCGCCAGCTTCACCTGGTTCAACAACCACGACTACTGGGCCGCCTGGGCCGTGGCCGCCAGCGGCATGCTGGTGCAGCGCGACGACTTCATCCGCTGGGCCGACGGCAATCTGCGTCGCGGCCTGCAGCAGGCGGTGCGCAGCGGGGACGGCAGCTATGCCTACCTGCCACTGGAAGTGGCGCGTGCCCGGCTTGCCGCCACCTACAGCCAGTACGCGCTGGTGCCGCTGGTGCTGCTGGCCGAGTCGGCGCGGGCCAATGGCCTGCCCTGGAGCGAACACGACCAGCAGACCCTGGAGCTGCTGGGCAACTTCGCCGCACGCACGGTGCTCGACCCCGGCCCGCTGCCCGAACTGATGGGCCAGGCCCAGACCGAGGTAGCCCCCTACAAGCTGGCCTGGCTGATCCCGTTCCTGTACCGCGCGCCCAACAACCGCCTGGCCCGCCAGCTGTACGAAAGCGAGGACGGCAACGTCGACAACTACAGTCAGATCGGCGGCCCGCTCAAGCCCTTCTACCCCCCTTTGCCGTAACCCAAGGACGAATCGCCATGGCCCAGCCTGCCCGCATTTTCCGCTTTACCCGACTGGCCGGCCTGCTGCTGGCCGGCCTCGCCGGCGTGGCCCACGCCGCCACCCAGGGCCTGCCGATGCAGCAGGCACTGCGCGTGGTCAGCCCCAACGACTACCAGGCGCAGGTGCAACAGGTGCAGGCCAGCACCCGCGAAGCAGTGAGCTTCACCCTGCAGGAACGCCCGCGCCCCGGCGGGCGTGCCACTGTCAGCCTGCAACCGATGTTCTCGGCCCAGGGCGGCAGCTGGCCGTTCGAGCCGTTCGTCAACAACGGCCTGTTCCGCGCCGTGGCCGGCTACCAGGCGCACCACCCGCAGGCGGTGCTGATCCAGGGTGGCAGCATCACCCTGGCGCAGTTGGCCGACACCCTGAACAACCCGCAGGTACTCAAGCGCTACAAGGACGGCTACCTGCTCAGCTACCCGCTGATGATCGCCGCCGATGGCGGGCTGGTGCTGGAGGGCACCAGCCTGTACCTCTACAGCTATTCGGGCACGGCCCTGATCAACCAGGGCTGGCTGGGCCTGAACCAGTCGCGCCTGGAAAGCGTGGCCGGCGACAAGGCCGGCAACACCGAGCGCGCCTGGCGTCCGTTCGTGGTGGCCTGGGCCGGCAGCCATACCCAGCTGATCGGCGCCACCCTCAACCGCCTGGGCTACAACGCCAACCTGTCGCGGGGCCTGACCACTGCCCTGAGCAGCCAGCAATCGCCGGCCACCCGGCCGGCCAGCGTGCTGATACGCGACAGCCAGTTCAGCGAGCTGTCGGCGGTGGAGCTGCAGCACAGCCGTGGGGTGATCGAGGGCAGCCGCTTCGAAAGTGCCCAGCAGTATGGCGTGGACGTGCGCGACAGCCAGATGCGCATGGCGCACAACCAGATTCGCGGGGTCGACAACAACAGCGGCATCCGCCTGCGCGGGCAGACCCGCGCCTGGCTCGACGACAACCTGATCCTGGGCACGCACAAGGCCGCCATCGAGGTCAGCGACCAGCAAGGCGCCCTGCTGCTGAGCGGCAACCGCATCGGCGCCAGCCGCGGCAACGGCGTGCTGCTGCGCAACCTCAAGGGCGAGATGCCGGTGCTGATCGAAGGCAACTTCATCGGCAACAGCCAGGGCAGCGCGGTGGACGCCAGCGACGTGGCTGGCGCGGTCATGCTGGAAAACCACATCGGCAACACCCCCGAGTACGCCATCAGCCTGCGCAACACCCAGCCGCTGGCCGGGCCGCTGATTCTGGGCGGCAACACCCTGGGCCGGGTGGGCAAGGCGGTGGTTCGGGTGGAAGGCATGGAACAGGTGCTGCTGGGCAGCAACCGTTTCGAGGGCAAGCCATTGCTGCAGAACCTGCTGATCGGCGACCTGCTGCCGGTGCAGGGCCCGTTGCTCGACGCCACCGTGCGCCAGGGCTGCGTGGTGCAGGTACGCCGGGTGGCCGCCGGTAACCCGCAGCCGGGGCTGACCTGCGTGCAGAGTGCTAGCCGATAACCCGCTGCATGCGCACGAAGCATTCGTCCTCACCCTGCGCGACGAAGCCGTGGCGCAGGTACAGGGCCTGGGCCGGATTGCTCTTGAACACGGTCAGGCGCAGCAGCGGCAGATGGCGCCTGCCGGCCCATTCGGCCAGTTGCTCCAGCACCCAGCCGCCGATGCCCTTGCCGCGGGCGGCCTCGACCAGGTGCAGTTCGCGGATGTACAGCGCACGGCTGTCCTGGCTGAGGCTGCAGAAGCCCAGGGGCTGTTCGGCGTCGACAATCAGCCATTGCTCGCGCCAGCCCCAGGCCTGGTCGAAGGCTTCCTCCAGCCAGAGCAGGTCGAATTCGCGGTAGTACGCCAGCATGGCGCGGCGCGTGAGGTCGCGGGCGAAGGTTCGGTGCAGGTCGGTGGCGGGGGTCAGGGTTGGGGTCATTTGGGTGCCCGTCAGGGGATTTTCGGCGCGGCCATCGCAGGTCAAGCCCGCTGCCACAGGTAAGGCGGGGGCCTTGTGGGAGCGGGCTTGACCCGCGATGGCCGTAACGCAGATTCAGAGAGTCACACTTTAGGCCCCAGCTCATCGGCATAGCAAACCGGCGAACTCCC
Source organism: Pseudomonas sp. PS01300 (assembly GCF_029960155.1). Lineage (NCBI taxonomy): Bacteria > Pseudomonadati > Pseudomonadota > Gammaproteobacteria > Pseudomonadales > Pseudomonadaceae > Pseudomonas > Pseudomonas sp. PS01300. The sequence goes on from NZ_JASCPN010000006.1 coordinate 135,864, forward strand.
GGGCCCCTGGCGATCCAGCTCATCCTCCAGCCACTGGGCCAGCACCCGCGCATTGTTGTGCTGTTCATCCTTGAACGCATACACCAGGGTCAGGGTGCCGCCACGGGCCTTGTCCAGCAGCCCCCACCAATGCTGCGGCCGGTCGGCCAGCTCCTGGCGATACCGCTGGCAGAACCCGTCGTAGTCCACCTCACCGCGGTGAAAGGCCTGGCGCAAGGCCGACGACGGCGCCACCTCCGGTAGCCAGGCACTCAGGTGCAACTGATCCTTGCGCCGGTTGCGCGGCCACATCCGATCCACCAGCACCCGCTCGCCATCCTGCGGCGCAGGCGCCTCATAGGCCCGTTTGCACTGAATCATCGGCACGTTCCTCCCACTGCCTGGGTATAAGCGTAGCTGGGCAACCCGCGTTTTTGTTGATCGAAGTCACTATGCCATCACTCAGGGTTTTTATCCTTGATGCGCCAGGCACGACTTCCACCCTACCGGACCCGTCTAATGACAACCCCGATCAGCACCACCCTTGACTCCGCGGGTGGCCGCCCCTCCCTTGCACAACTGGCCACCCGCCCCGACCGCGCCTCCGTCACCCTGTTCGTCTGCCTGTTGCTGGGGGGCCTGGTGTACACCGCCTGGAGCCTGTTCCGCGACATCGATGCCGCCGGTACCGTGGTCACCACCTGGACGCCCTTCCTGCTGCTGGGCCTGGCACTGCTGATTGCCCTGGGTTTCGAATTCGTCAACGGTTTCCACGACACCGCCAACGCCGTGGCCACCGTGATCTACACCAACTCGCTGCCGGCGCAGTTCGCCGTGGTGTGGTCGGGGTGCTGGAATTTCATCGGGGTGCTGCTGTCCAGCGGCGCGGTGGCCTTCGGCATCATTGCCCTGCTGCCGGTGGAGCTGATCCTGCAGGTGGGTTCGGCCACCGGCTTTGCCATGGTCTTTGCCCTGCTGCTGGCCGCGATCATCTGGAACCTGGGCACCTGGTGGCTGGGGCTGCCGGCCTCCTCCTCGCACACCCTGATCGGCTCGATCATCGGCGTGGGCGTGGCCAATGCGCTGATGAACGGGCGCGACGGCACCAGCGGCGTGGACTGGACCCAGGCCAGCAAGGTGGGCTACGCGCTGCTGTTCTCGCCCCTGGTGGGCTTTGCCTGCGCGGCGCTGCTGCTGGTGGGCCTGCGCATGCTGGTCAAGCGCCGCGAGCTGTACCAGGCGCCGGTCGGCGACGCCCCGCCGCCCTGGTGGATTCGCGGCCTGCTGATCGCCACCTGCACCGGGGTGTCGTTCGCCCACGGCTCCAACGACGGGCAGAAGGGCATGGGCCTGATCATGCTGATTCTGGTGGGTACCCTGCCGATGGCCTACGCGCTTAACCGCACCATGCCGGCCGACCAGTCGCTGCAGTTTGCCGCCGTGGCCCAGGCCACCCAGCAGCAGTTGCTCGGCCAGTCGGCGCAGCCCCATGTCGGCGACCCGCGCGCCACCCTCACCCTGTACCTGCGCGAGCGGCAACCGAGCCCCGAGCTGGTACCGGCCCTGGCGGCACTGGCCGGCCTGATCGGCGAGGAAGTCGCAGGCTACGGCTCGCTGACCCACGTACCGGCCGAGGCCATGGCCAACGTGCGCAACGACATGTACCTGACCAGCGAAGCCATCCGCCTGATGCAAAAGCACCAGCACGGCGGGCTCGACGCGGCCGCCACCGCGCAGGTGCAGTTGTTCAAGAGCCGCATCGACGACGCCACCCGGTTCATTCCGTTGTGGGTCAAGGTGGCGGTGGCGATTGCCCTGGGGCTGGGCACGATGGTCGGCTGGCGGCGCATCGTGGTCACGGTGGGCGAAAAGATCGGCAAGACCCACCTCACCTACGCCCAGGGGGCTTCGGCGGAGCTGGTGGCGATGTGCACCATCGGTGCGGCGGACATGTACGGGCTGCCGGTGTCGACCACCCACGTGCTGTCGTCCGGGGTGGCCGGCACCATGGTGGCCAACGGTTCGGGCCTGCAATTGCGCACCATCGCCAACCTGGCGATGGCCTGGGTACTGACCCTGCCCGCAGCGATCATGCTGTCGGGCGGGCTGTACTGGCTGCTGACCCGGCTGCTGTAGGCCTCAGCGCTGGCCGACGGCAGCATTGCCGTGGGAGATGATCACTTCGACGCGGCGGTTGAGCTGACGCGACTGCGCGTCGGCGTTGGAGGCCACCGGGTACTCCTTGCCATAGCCGGCACTGATGATGCGCCCGGCATCCACCCCGTTGCGGCGCAGGGCGTTGGTCACAGCCGCTGCGCGACGCTCTGACAACTGCTGGTTGAGGCTGTCGCTGCCGGTCGAGTCGGTGAAGCCCTCGACCCGCACCTTGCGCTCCGGGTTGGCACGCAGGTACTCGGCCAGCTGGTCGATGTTGCGCTGGCTGCCAGCCTTGAGCTCGGCACGCCCGGTGTCGAACAGTACATCGCCGAAGGTCACCACGGTGCCACGCTCGGTCTGCTTGGCCTTGAGCTGCTGCAGGGCCTTGAGCTGCGCGGTACGCACGTCCAGGCGGGCCTGGGTGCGCTGCGCCTCGATGCCCTGCAGGCCGGCTTCGGCCTGGCGCAGGGCAATGGTCTGCTCGGCGACGGCGATCTTCTGGTTGGCCAGGTAGGCCAGTTGCTCGATCTGCGGGGCCTTGCGGTCCTTGATCGAAGCCAGCTCGGCCTTGCCCAGGGCATTGAACGCATCCTTGGTTTCCAGTGCCGCCAGGCGGCTGGACTCCGGCTTGCTCTGCAGCACGCTGAAGTGCTCGCGGGCTTGCAGCAGGCCAGGGTTTTCGGCGGTAGTGCTGCAACCGGCGAGCAACAGGCCCATCACGGAAACGGCAGGCAACAGGTATTTGACGGACATGACGGGCATCCTTACGGCGTGATCGTGGGGGTGATGGCGTCGGGCGACTGGAGCATTTCCTGCTTCAGCACTTCAATGCCCTGCTGCGCGCTGCGCAGTTGCTGCTGGGCCTTGGCGGCACGCGCCTTGCGCTCGGCCAGGTTGGCATCGGCCTCGGCCTGCTCGGCCAGGGTGCGGGCCGCGACAACGTTCCGTTCGCCCAGGGCGCGTTCGACGGCGTACAGCTTGTCCTGGGCGGCCTTCATTTCGGCTGGCGCGTACTGGGTGGCGTCGGCGGTCACGGCGCGGCTGACCGCGTTGCGGGTCAGTTCGACCTGCTCGGTGGGCACGGGCACGCCGGCACAACCGGCCAGCACCATCAGCAGGCTGCTGGCGGCCAGGTAATTCGTGGTGCGTTTAGCAACCATTGAAAGACTCCATAACATGAGAAAGACAGACCGTTGTTCAAGCCGCGTAAGACTATTCCCGGTCATGCCCCGCCCCTATCAGGGGGCATCCTGCTGTCAGGTAGGAAACTTCTCCGGCATTGCCACGATTCGTGCCTGCCCTTCGTCAGTGCGCAGTGAACCTGACGGGCAAAAAATGGTCTGTGGGTTTCATTTTTTCCGTTTTCAAGAAGATCACCATGCCCCCATCTTTTCAGCTTCGCGCACGGCGCTCTCTTATCCCCGGCTTGCTCGGCAGCCTGGCCATCCTGTGTGGCCCGGCCCACGCCGAAGAAGGCAGCGGCAATGAACGCTGGGTCAGCGACAGCCTCAGCACCTACGTGCGCAGCGGCCCTACCGACGGGCACCGGATCGTCGGCAACCTCAAATCCGGCCAGAAGGTCACCCTGCTGACCAGCCAGGGCAACTACAGCCAGGTACGTGGCGAGTCGGGCGATACCGTGTGGATCAACAGCAGCGACCTGCAGACGGTGCCCGGCCAGGCCGAGCGCGTGCCGCAACTGAGCGAACAGGTGACCCAGTTGAGCGAGCAGCTCAAGACCATCGACGACAGCTGGAAGACCCGCGTGCAGGGCATGCAGGAGACACTGGATTCACGCAAGGCCCTGATCGACGAACTGGAGGCGCGCAGCACCGCGCTCAATGCCGAGCTGGGCGATGCGCAATCGCAACTGCGCGCTACCCAGGCGCAGCTGGGCGACGAGAACAAGCAGGTGCTGATGCGCTACATGGTGTACGGCGGCGGCATTGCCGGGGCCGGCTTGCTGGCGGGGCTGATCCTGCCGATGCTCAGCCGCGGGCGCAAGCGCAGCGACCGCTGGTTCTGAGACCCCGGCCTTCGCCCGCAGGGTGCAGGCGCCAGCCTTGCTGGCGAAGGCCGCCCCACTATTGCCCCGCCCTTCCCCCAGCCAGCGCATAGGGCCCCTGCGCCAGTTGCTCACGCAGAAACGCCACGCAACTGCGCACCTTGGCCGAACTTGACGAGCGCACCGCCGTCACCGCCCAGATGTCCGCTGGCTGGTGATACCCCGGCAGCACCTGCACCAGCGCCCCGCTGGTCAGGCTGGCCGCCACGTCCCAGCGCGATGCCATGATGATGCCGTGCCCGTCATGGGCCCACTGGCGCACGATATCGCTGTGGTTGGAGGCCATCGGCCCGGTCACCTTCACCGTCTCGGCGCCATTGGGCCCCACCAGGCGCCATACCCCGAAACGGTCGTCGCGGCTGCGAAACAGCAGGCAGTCATGCTGCGCCAGGTCGGCCGGCACCCGCGGCTGGCCGCGCCGCGCCAGGTAGTCCGGGGCGGCCGCCAGCACCCGCGAGCTGCTGGCGATGCGGTGCGCGATCAGGTGTTTTTCCTGCACCTCGCCCACCCGCACATCGATATCGAAGTTGTCGGCAATCAGGTCCACGCGCCGGTCCAGCAGCTCCACCCACACCTCCAGCGCCGGGTACTGGCGCCGCAGCAGCGACAGGATCGGCGCCACGTGCTCGCGCCCCAGGCGCAGGCTGGTGCACACGCGCAAGGTGCCTTGCGGCTCGCGCTGCCCGCCGGACAACGCATCGAACATCGCGCCCACGTCCTCGAGGATCTTCTGCGCCCACACGAACGTCGCCTCGCCATCGCTGGTGATGTTGACCCGCCGCGTGGTGCGGTTGAACAGCTTGACCCCGAGCATCGTCTCCAGGGTGGCGATGCGCTTGCTCACATGCGCCGGCGACAGGCCGGTCTCGGTGGCTGCCGCGATGAAGCTGGAGCGCCGCGCCACCTCGCAGAACAACTGAAGGTCACGCAGCAACGGCTCATTATTCGCTATCAGCGCATTCTGATTCTTCATCTGGCCCGATTATCTCCTGGCGCTTTTTTATTAGCCTCTCACAAACGCGCTTCGACCCAGAACAAGAAAGTGAGAACCATGACTGCATTACGCCTTGCCGTGGCCGGGGCCGGCCTGATCGGCCGCCGCCATATCGAACTGATCCAGGCCAGCGCCGAGTGCCAGCTGGCCGCCATCGTCGACCCCTCGCCCGCCGCCGCCGAACTGGCCAACGCCTGCGGCGTACCGTTGTACCCGGGGCTGGCCGAACTGTTCGGCACGCAGCGCCCGGACGGGGTGATCCTGGCCACGCCCAACCACCTGCATGTCGACGGCGCACTGGCCTGCGTGGAGCACGGCATACCGGCACTGATCGAAAAGCCGGTGGCGCATACCCTGGAAGACGGCAAGCGCCTGCTGGCCATCGCCGAGCAGCGTGACGCACGCCTGCTGGTGGGCCACCACCGCGCCCACAGTGCGATCCTGCACAAGGCCCGCGAAGTGATTGCCGAAGGGGTACTGGGCAACCTGGTGGCGGTGATGGGCAGCGCGCTGTTCTACAAGCCCGACGACTACTTCGACGCCGCCCCCTGGCGCCGCGAGGCCGGCGGCGGCCCGGTGCTGATCAACCTGATCCACGAGATCGGCAACCTGCGTTCGCTGTGCGGCGAGATCGTCGCGGTGCAGGCCCAGGCGTCCAACGCCACCCGCGGCTTTGCCGTGGAAGACAGCATCGCCATCAGCCTGCGCTTTGCCAGCGGCGCGCTGGGCACCTTCATGCTCTCCGACACCGCCGCCTGCGCGCGCAGCTGGGAGCAGACCGCCCGCGAGAACCTCGACTACCCCAGCTACGCCGACGAGGACTGCTACGTACTGGCCGGCACCCAGGGCTCGCTGTCGATACCGACCATGCGCCTCAAGTACTACGCCCGCGACGAGCAGCGCTCGTGGTGGCGGCCGTTCCAGTGCGCCACCGCCAGCCTCGACGAGGCCGACCCGCTGGCCCGCCAGCTGGCGCACTTCTGCCAGGTGATCCGTGGCCAGGCCCGGCCGCTGGTGAGCGTGCGCGACGGCCTGCGCAACCTGCAGGTCATCGACGCCATTGGCCAAGCCGCCCGCTGCGGCCACACGGTAATGATCGACAGCCTCTGAACATCGGTGCCCCGGCCCTGCGCCGGGACGCCTGCGTGCCCCCAATAAAAACAACAAACGGAGAATTGCGATGGCCACACATGACGCCGCGCACAGTGCGCGCCAAACCCGCAAAGCCACCGCCAGCGGTTGGGTCGGCTCTGCGCTGGAGTACTACGACTTCTTCATCTATGCCCAGGCCGCGGCGCTGATCTTCCCGCAGATCTTCTTCCCCAGCACCGACCCCAAGCTGGCCATCTTCGCCTCCCTGGCCACCTATGGCGTGGGCTACCTGGCGCGCCCGGTCGGGGCCTTCGTGCTCGGCCACTGGGGCGACACCCGCGGGCGCAAGAACGTGTTGCTGCTGTGCATGTTTCTGATGGGCATCGCGACCATGGCCGTGGGCCTGCTGCCGACCTTCGAGCAGATCGGCTACTGGGCGCCGGCGCTGCTGGTGGTGCTGCGCCTGGTGCAGGGCTTTGCGGTGGCCGGCGAGATCGCCGGGGCCAGCTCGATGATTCTCGAACACGCACCGCCCGGGCGCCGCGGCTTCTTTGCCAGCTTCACCCTGCAGGGCGTACAGGCCGGCCAGGTGATGGCAGCGGCGGTGTTCCTGCCGCTGGCGTACTTCATGCCCAGCGACGCCTTCAACAGCTGGGGCTGGCGCATCCCGTTCCTGCTCAGCGCCGCGGTGCTGATCGCCGCCTACATCATTCGCCGCGAGGTCAAGGAGCCCGAGGCCTTCAAGGTGGCCGCCAAGCAGACCGCGCGTTCGCCGATCCGCGATGCCTTCACCTACAGCTGGCGCGGCATGCTGGTGGTGTTCGGCGTGTCGCTGATGAACGTGATCCCGGTGGTGACCACCATCTTCGGCGCCGCCTACGCGGTGCAGCCGGCCTATGGCGTGGGCTTCGACAAGAGCGTGTACCTGTGGATTCCGGTGGTGGGCAACATCGTCGCGGTGCTGGTGATCCCGTTCGTGGGCAACCTCTCCGACCGCATCGGCCGGCGCCCGCTGATCATCGGCAGCGCACTGGGCTGCGGGCTGATGTCGTTCGTCTACCTGTATGCCATCAGCCTGCACAACCTGCCGCTGGCGTTCGGCGCCTCGCTGCTGATGTGGGGCATGGTCTACCAGGGCTACAACGCGATCTTCCCCAGCTTCTTCCCCGAACAGTTCCAGACCCACTACCGCGTGTCGGCCATGGCCATCGCGCAGAACGTCGGCTACATGATCACCGCCCTGCTTCCGGCGCTGTTCACCGCCGTGGCCCCGCCCGGCTCGAACAACGTGCCGCTGCTGATCGGCGCCATCACCTGCGCGGTCACCGCCATTTCGGCCGTGGCTGCCTGGAGCGCTCCGGAAACCTACCGCACGCCCCTCGACCAGCTCGGCAAGCCGGACGCCGTGGCCCTCGACAAACCCGTGTATGACGCGCTGCGGGCCAAGGCCCTGCGCACCACCCCTGCTACGGAAACCGCCCAATGAAGACCCTGCTCGTGCTCAATGGCCCCAACCTGAACATGCTCGGCCTGCGCCAGCCCGAGGTGTACGGCCGCGAAACCCTGGCCGATGTGCAGGCGCTGTGCCACAGCGCCGGCCAACACCTGGACCTGGACATCGAGTTCCACCAGACCAACCACGAGGGCCAGATGATCGACTGGATTCACCAGGCCCGTGGCCGCGTGGCCGGCATCGTGATCAACCCCGGTGCCTGGACCCATACCTCGGTGGCGATCCACGACGCGCTGATCGCCGCCGAGGTGCCGGTGATCGAGGTGCACATTTCCAACGTGCACAAGCGTGAAGCCTTCCGCCACCACTCCTATGTGTCGCTGGTGGCCCAGGCGGTACTGGCCGGGTTCGGCACCCATGGCTACGTGCTGGCTATCAACCACTTCGCCCACCTGCAGCGCAACGCGCAAGGAGCCGCGCAATGAAAACCGTAGCCAACCCCAGCCAGCGCCTGCGCCTGGGCTTTGTCGGTGGCGGCCTGGAGTCGTCGATCGGCGCCACCCACCGCTACGCCGCGCAACTGGACGGGCACTTCGAACTGGTGGCCGGGGTCTTCGCCCGCGACCCGGCACGCAACCGCGCCGCTGCCCAGGCCTACGGCGTAGCGCCGGAGCGGGTGTACCCGGACTTCCAGCGCATGGCCGTGGCCGAAGCCGCGCGCGCCGATGGCGTGCAGGCGGTGGCGATCATGGCGCCCAACGCGGTGCACGTGCCGGCCAGCCTGGCGTTTCTCGACCAGGGCATCGACGTGATCTGCGACAAGCCGCTGGCCTCGAGCCTGGCCGAGGCGCAGCAACTGCTTGAACGCGCACGCAAGGGCCCGGCGCTGCACCTGCTGACCCACAACTACAGTGGCTACCCATTGGTGCGCGAAGCCCGCGAGCTGATCGCGCGCGGCGCCATCGGCGAGGTGCGCCTGGTGCAGGTGGAACACGCCAGCGCCTTCGGCACCCACCCGCTGGAGCAGCAAGGGGTCAAGGCGCTGGCCTGGCGCACCGACCCGGCCCAGGCCGGGGCCTCATCGGTGCTGGCGGATGTGGGCGTGCATGCCCACCAGTTGCTGCGCTTTGTCACCGGGCAGGAGGTCAGCGAAGTGTCGGCCGAGCTGAGCACCCTGGTGCCGGGGCGCCAGTCGGACGACAACGCACACGTGAAGCTGCGCCTGCAGAATGGCGCGCGCGGCATGCTGTGGGCCAGCTTCGTGGCGGCCGGGCACCGGCATGGCCTGCAGTTGCGCGTGTTCGGCTCCACCGGATCGCTGTACTGGCATCAAGAGGAACCCGACCGGCTGGAGCTGCGTCATCAGGACCAGCCGCACCAGATCCTGCGCCGTGGCGAGGCCTGGCTGAGCGAGTCGGCCAGGTTGTCGACGCGAATCAAGGCGGGCCAGCCGGAGGGGCTGCTGGAGGCGTTCGCCAACATCTACAGCGAGGCGGCCGAGCGGATCATGGCGCGCCGCGAGCACCGTGCGCCGAGCGCGCAGTCGCTGCTGTGCCCGACGGCCGAGGATGGGGTACGCGGCATGCGCTTCATTGATGCCTGCGTGCGCTCGGATGCGGCGGATGGGCGCTGGACGCAGGCCTGAACGCCAGAAGCTGCACTTATGCAGGCCCAGCAGAATTGATTTTGCTGATCAACAATCGGCTGCCAGACTGGCGGCCGATTTCTTTTGCAGGGGCACGATCATGTCGGGTGAAACAAGTCTGGCCGCGCTGTTGCGCAGCATGCGGCCGCAGTTGAATGAAGGCAGCTACGTGTTCTGCACGCTGGCCGACTGGTCGGGGCTGCAGCCTGACGAGGTGATCGGCAGCTTTCGCGAGCAGGAGGGGCTGACGGTGATCGTGTCGCGTGGGCGGGCCGAGGCGCTGAAACTGCCTTTCAGCTACGAGGCCGCGTGGATCACCCTGACGGTGCATTCGTCGCTGGAGGCGGTGGGCCTGACCGCGGCGTTCGCCACGGCGCTGGGCCAGGCCGGCATCAGCTGCAACGTGGTGGCCGCGTTCTACCATGACCATATCTTTGTCGCGCAGGCCGATGCGCAGCGGGCGATGGCGGTGCTGGAAGGGTTGGCGGCGGGGGCCTGATGATAGCGGGGGCCTTGCCGGCGCCAGGGCCATCGGCCACGATGCACCTCCCCCGCCCCACACGGAACGTCAGCATGGCCCAGATCAAGATCTATGGATTGCGCACCACCCTCGACCAGCACCGCCCTGCCCTTGCCGAAGCCATCCATGGCGCGGTGATGAGCGCCCTGCAGTACCCGCCGGAAAAACGCTTCCAGCGCTACCTGGCCCTGGACCCCGCCGACTTCCTCTACCCCGACGACCGCAGCGAACACTACCTGATCATCGAGATCAGCCTGTTCGAAGGCCGCTCCAGCGCCGCAAAGAAAGACCTCATCCGCCAACTGTTCCAGCGCATCGGCGAGCACACCGGCATCGGCGCCCAGGACATCGAGATCACCCTGTTCGAGACCCCCCGCGAAAACTGGGGCATACGCGGCCTGCCCGGCGACGAGCTGGGCCTGAACTACACCGTGGAGGTCTGAACACACGCGCCGACCGGTAGCAGCAGCCGTGCATTCTTCTGCTTAACTGGAAGAACCCGGGCCACAGGCTGCCCGCCTTTTGCACAGGTGAACGACCATGGCGCGCACCACCCCCATCGAGCTGTACCGCAATATCGGCATTGTCGCCCACGTCGACGCGGGCAAGACCACCACCACCGAACGCATCCTGTTCTACACCGGGGTCAACCACAAGATGGGCGAAGTGCACGACGGCGCCGCGACCATGGACTGGATGGCCCAGGAACAGGAGCGCGGCATCACCATCACCTCCGCCGCCACCACCGCCTTCTGGCAGGGCTCGACCAAGCAGTTCCCCGAGAAATTCCGCTTCAACATCATCGATACCCCCGGCCACGTCGACTTCACCATCGAGGTGGAGCGCTCGCTGCGCGTGCTCGATGGCGCTGTGGTGGTGTTCAGCGGCGCCGACGGGGTCGAGCCGCAGTCCGAGACGGTGTGGCGCCAGGCCAACAAGTACCATGTGCCGCGCCTGGCCTACGTCAACAAGATGGACCGCCAGGGCGCGGACTTCCTGCGCGTGGTCAAACAGATCGACAAGCGCCTGGGCCACCACCCGGTGCCGATCCAGCTGGCCATCGGCGCCGAGGAACACTTCATCGGCCAGATCGACCTGGTGAAGATGAAGGCCATCTACTGGAACGAGGCCGACAACGGCACCAGCTACCGCGAAGAGGCGATACCGGCCGACATGCTGGAGCTGGCCACCGAGTGGCGTGCGCACATGATCGAGGCCGCCGCCGAGGCCAACGACGAGTTCATGGAGCTGTACCTCAACGGCACCGAACTCGACAACGAGCAGATCAAGGCCGGGCTGCGCCAGCGCACCCTCAACAACGAGATCGTGCCGGCCATCTGCGGGTCGTCGTTCAAGAACAAGGGCGTGCCGCTGATGCTCGACGCGGTGATCGACTACCTGCCCGCCCCGTCCGAGATCCCCTCCATCAACGGCACCGACCCGGATCATGAAGACCGGCACCTGGAGCGCCATGCCGACGACAGCGAGCCGTTCTCGGCGCTGGCCTTCAAGATTGCCACCGACCCCTTTGTAGGCACCCTGACCTTCGCCCGGGTGTACTCCGGGGTACTGAACTCGGGCGATGCGGTACTCAACTCGGTCAAGGGCAAGAAGGAGCGCGTGGGCCGCATGGTGCAGATGCACGCCAACCAGCGCGCCGAGATCAAGGCGGTGTGCGCCGGCGACATTGCCGCACTGATCGGCATGAAGGACGTGACCACCGGCGACACCCTGTGCGACATCAACCAGCCGATCATCCTCGAACGCATGGACTTCCCCGATCCGGTGATCTCGGTGGCCGTGGAACCCAGGACCAAGGCCGACCAGGAGAAGATGGGCATCGCCCTGAGCAAGCTGGCCCAGGAAGACCCGTCATTTCGCGTGCGCACCGATGAAGAAACCGCGCAGACGATCATCTCCGGCATGGGCGAGTTGCACCTGGACATCATCGTCGACCGCATGCGCCGCGAATTCGGCGTCGAGGCCAATGTGGGCAAGCCGCAGGTGGCCTACCGCGAGAAGATCCGCAACACCTGCGAGATCGAAGGCAAGTTCGTGCGCCAGTCTGGCGGGCGCGGCCAGTACGGGCACTGCTGGATCCGCTTCGCCCCGGCCGAGGAAGGCAAGGAAGGCCTGGAGTTCGTCAACGAGGTGGTCGGCGGCGTGATACCGCGCGAGTACATCCCGGCGATCCAGAAGGGCATCGAGGAGCAGATGAAGAACGGCGTGCTGGCCGGCTACCCGCTGATCGGCCTGAAGGCCACGGTGTTCGACGGCTCGTACCACGACGTCGACTCCAACGAGATGGCGTTCAAGGTGGCGGCGTCGATGGCCACCAAGCAACTGGCGCAGAAAGGCGGCGCGGTGCTGCTGGAGCCGGTGATGAAGGTCGAGGTGGTGACCCCCGAGGAGTACCAGGGCGACATCCTCGGCGACCTCAGCCGGCGCCGCGGGCTGATCCAGGAAGGCGAGGACACCCCGGCCGGCAAGGTGATCCGCGCCGACGTGCCGCTGGGCGAGATGTTCGGCTATTCGACGCAGATGCGCTCGATGACCCAGGGCCGCGCCAGCTACACCATGGAGTTCACCAAGTATGCCGAGGCGCCGGCGAGCGTGGCCGATGCCATCATCAAAAAGCAGGGCTAGGTCGTCGCGCGATTACTGCACGGTCGACGCCCCGCCGACCCGGTCGCTGGGTGCAGGGATGTGCTGATTGCTGACCACCAGCTGCAGCAGGTGTGCACTTGGCCGGTAAAAGGGGCGCCTGCTCAGTGTGTGGTCAAGCCAGGCATTGAGCTCGTACAGGCGCACCGGTGCTTCACCCGGGTAGTCCGCCAGTACGGCGAGGACCATGTTCCACACCGCAGGGCTGCAACGCAGGCAACGGCTGTCGATGTACTGCCCTATGAACTGGCGAACATCCGCTGTCTCGCTGTGTGAAATGAAGATTGTCCGCACGCTGTCGGGGCATCGCTGCTCAAGATCGGGCGCCATGATTGCCTCCTGTGGAATGCTGCCGTCGCTTGACGCCATTGAACGATACAGCCGGGCCCCGTGCCATCAGGCAAACCTGAAAACGCGGGCACACCTACTGGAACAGGTTGGCCTCCAGGCAGTACGAGATCAGCTCCTGGTCGCTGCGCACATCCAGCTTGCGCATGGCCGCGATCTTTTGCGTGCTGATGGTCTTGGGGCTGCGATTCTGATTGATCGCGATGTCGCGCAGGCTCATGCCCGCCACGAACAGACGCAGGATCTCCACTTCGCGGGTGGAAAGCGAAGCCATGCGCTCGTCGATCTGGTAGCCGTTGTCGATCACCGAGTTCCGGTTCGCCGGCGCCAGCTTGTAGATGCGGTTCTGGCTCAAGGCTTCCAGTGCGCGCAGCAACTCTTCGTTCACCGTGCGCTTGTCGATCACGCCCGCCACGCCCAGATTGTAAAGCCGCGTGAGGATGAGGCTGTTGGACACCATCGTCAGCACCAGCACGCGCAGCGCGGGGAAGTTGCGCGTCAGGTAGGTGATCAGCCGCAGGCCGTCGCCATACTGGGAACTCTCCGGCATGTTGTAGTCGGTGATCAGGATCTGGGGCTGCTTGTCGTGCAGCACGTTGATCAGTTCGGTGGAGCTGCCCGCTTCGCCAACCACCTCGAAGCGCGGGTCGGACTTGATGAGTTCGCGTACGCCAAACAGCACGATCGGGTGGTCATCGGCGATGACTACGGTGATTTTATGCATGATCGCTCCGGTGTGCACAAAGTGTGGCAAGTCTCGGCCCGGGTCATACCGACCTCATCAAGTCGCAGAGCCGGTCGAGCGCCTGGTGAATATCGTCAATCAAGGTGAGCTGCAGGCTGGGCGCGCGCAGGCGGTGCTCAAGCTCACCGAACAGCCTGGCCAGCACGTGCGCCTGCACCACCGACAGTGCGCCACTGACACCATGCACTTTGTGCAGGACGTCGGTTTGCTCGCCGGCCGCCAGGGCCAGGCGAATGGCGCGGATGTCCTTCTCCATGGTACTCAAAAACAGGTCGCGCATGGCCGGCGACAACACGATGCCCGCTGCCGATGACTCCGCCTCGGCCAACTGCACCGACAGCTCTAGCGAAGGCTGGCGCCCGGCCTCCTCGTGCGCCAGCGCCGGGGTGACATTGAGCAGCAGGTTGCGCAAGGTGGTCAGGCTCAGCGGCTTGACCACCCAGCAGGTCATGCCCGCTGCCTGGCAACGCTCGCCCTCGTCGCGCATGGCATTGGCGGTAACGCCGATGATCGGCGCCTTGGCGTTCTGCAGGCGTATCGCGCGCGCCAGCTCGTAGCCGTTCATGACCGGCATGTTGACATCGGTCAGCAGCACGTCGAAGCGGTACTTGCGCCACTGCTGCAGCGCCTGCTGGCCATCGCTGGCCAGTTCCACGGTGCAGCCCAGGGCTTCGAGTTGTTCCTTGAGAATGGCCTGGTTGATCAGGTTGTCCTCGGCCACCAGCACCTGCAGGCCAAGCGCCGGCAAGGCAGGGGCTGCGCCAGGCGGCGCGGGCTCGGTGACGCCGTTCTTTTCCATCAGCACGGCGCCGGCAATCGCCCGCACATGATTGGCGCTGACGCGCCAGCCCGCCTCCATCGGCTCGGGAACCTGCGGGCCGTCGTAGTCGCACAACAGGCGCCGGCCGTTCCAGTCCGGCAGCCACTTGCCGTTGCCCAGTACCTCGACCAGCAGCGCCCCGCTGTGCACCTCGTGCTGCGCGGCGCTGAGCACCGTAACCGTGGCATGCCAGCGCAGCAGCCAGCTGCCGATGTTCTCGGCCAGCTCCAGCACGGGCGCACGCACGTACACCTGCACGCCGCCGAGGTCGATGCCAGGTTCTGCCGGCAACGGCGTGTCCGGCAGCACGAACGGCAGGCGCACCGTGAAACTGCTGCCCAACCCCTGTTCGCTGACCACCTTCACCTCGCCGCCCATCAACGCACTGAAGCGGCTGCAGATCGACAGGCCAAGCCCGGTGCCGCTGACAAGGTTGCTCGCGCGGGCCTGATAGAACGGCTCGAACAGGTGCAGCTGCTGCTCCGGGGAAATGCCGATGCCGGTGTCGGTGACCTGAAGTTCCAGCGTGATGTCTTGCCCTTCGCCCCTGGCCACGCGACAGCGCAGCACAACCCGCCCGATGTCGGTGAACTTGATCGCGTTGCCCAGCAGGTTGTTGAGGATCTGCCAGATGCGCACCTCGTCCCCGACCAGCTGGTCGGGTATTTCCGGTGCCACGCAGGCATAGATCTGCAGGCCCTTGGCACGCGCGTTGGCGATGTGCGCGGACATCACGTCCTCGATCAGGCCCAATGGCGAAAAGGCCACCGACTCAAGGGTGAGTTGACCCGACTCGATCCTGGACACGTCCAGCACATCGCTGATCAGTTGCAACAATGTGGAGGACGAGCGCTGGATGATGCTGAGGTAATCCATCTGGCGCTGGTCGAGGCCGGTCAGGCCGAGCAGCTCCAGGGTGCCCAATACGCCGTACAGCGGGGTGCGGATCTCGTGGCTCATGGTCGCCAGGAAGAGGGTCTTGGCTTCACTGGCCTTGTCGGCCATGGACTTGGCCTGGCTCAAGGCCACCGCGCGTTCCAGGTGTTCGGTGACGTCGGTGAACGCGCACAGCAGAACCTGCTGGTCCTGGTAGCGGGTCGAGGAGAAACTGAGCCGGTAACAGCGACCCTGCAGCACCATGCTCGCCTCGCCGCACAGTTCGATGCCGGGTTGGCGCGCCATCTCGACGATGGACTGCGCCACTTCGCGACTGTCCTTGGCACGCTGATTTTCCACCACCACCTGGTGGTCGTGCAGGCGGATGACAATCAGCCCGGCAGGTGCACTTTCGATCACCGCCAGGCTGAACGCCTGGCTGTCGAGCAGCTCGCTCCGGGCCTGGCGAGCCGGCGCGATGACCTGCCGGCGATAGTGGTAGTACAGCCACCCCAGCAGGGCGCTGAGCAACGCAAATGCCAGCACGATGCGCAGCAGCGGTAAATTCGCCCCACGGATGAAGCTGACGCAATCGACGCAGTACTGCGCCGCCCATTGCTCGTGGGTCATCGCCAGCAGGAAGATCAGGGCAACGCCAAGCAGCAAGCCGATACCGAGGCGTAGGTAGCTTCTGGCCAACGACGTCACGCTCGCCTCTCTTCACGCTGGCAGTGCTGCAGGCAGGTGAACAGCGCACCGAGGCCGAAGGGTTTGACCAGCAGCTGCTGCATGCCTACCGCCAGGCACCGATCGCCCTCGTCGCGCATGGCATTGGCCGTGGCACCGATGATGGGCACCACGCAGCCCTGACGACGAAGGGCCTTGGCCAGGTCATAGCCGTTCATGCGTGGCATGTTGATGTCGGTGAGCACCACGTCGAACATCTCGTTCTGCCACAGCGCCAGGGCCTCATGCCCATCGCGGGCCAGGCCCACGCTGCACCCCAGCTCTTCCAGCTGGTCCTTGACGATCAGCTGGTTGATCACATTGTCTTCGGCGACCAGTACCCTCAGGTCCAGTTGCCGGGTGATCTCGTGCTCGATCCGGCCAGGCGCCGGGGGTGCGATGCCCTGGGCCTGGCTGACGGCCGCCAGCAGCCCGTTCAGGTCGTTGAGCTTGACCCGCCAGTAGCGTTGCTGCGACGGCGGCTCGCACTCCTGCGGGCATATCACTACACGCGGCCCGCTCCACTCCAGCAGGACGGGGTGCGCGGTGTGCGGGTGGGCCTCCACCAGCAGCACGTCATGCGCGGCCTGGATCTCGGGTGGCAGCCCGATATGGGTCTGTGCGCCCCAGCGCCGTAGCCAGCCACTGACGTATTCGGCCATTTCCAGCACCGGGGAATGCACGTAGATCATCTCGTCGGCCAGGCGCGGTGTATCGCTCGCCGGCATCGGGTACGAACGCCCCAGCGGAATGCTCAAGGTAAAGCTGCTGCCCAGGCCCACGGCGCTGACCACGCGGATGCTGCCGTTCATCAAGGCGGCCAGGCGCTGGCAGATGGACAGGCCCAGGCCGGTGCCGGGCACCACGTTGGTCTTGGTCGAGGACTGGTAGAACGGCTCGAACAGCAAGGCCTGGTCGTCCGGGGCAATGCCCGGGCCGCTGTCGCTGACCTGCCAGAGGATGTCGGCCCGTTCCTCGGTCATCGAGCCGACCTTGGCACGCAGTACGATCTGCCCGCTCTCGGTGAACTTCACCGCATTGTTGAGCAGGTTGTTCAGCACCTGGCGGATGCGCGTTATGTCGCCGCGCAACAGCGCCGGCATGTGCGGGTCGACGAAGGCATACAGATACAACCCCTTGCTGCGCGCAGCACCGGCGTAGCTCTGGGTCACGTCGTGGATCAGCTCCAGCGGCGAGAACTCGCTGGCCTCCAGGGCCAACTGACCGGCTTCGATCTTGGCCACATCGAGAACATCGCACACCAGGTTGAGCAGCGCTGCCGAGGAACTCTCGATGGCGTGCAGGTAGTCTTTCTGCGGCCCCCTCAGCTCGGTACGGGCCAGCAGCTCCAGGGTTCCGAGCACGCCATACAACGGCGTGCGTATCTCGTGACTCATGGTCGCCAGGAACAGTGTCTTGGCTTCGTTGGCGGCATCGGCCATCTGCTTGGCCATGGTCATCGCGGCCTCGGCCTGCTTGCGCGTACTGATATCGCTGAAGGCGCAGAACAGCACATCCTCGCCGTTGTAGCGGGTGCGCACGAAACTCAGGTGCAGGTGGCGACCGTCGCCGGCCTGGAACTCGTCGGACTGGACGATTTCGCGGTCGCTGAAGGCTTGTTCGATCCAGCCGTGGCACAGGCGCTCGCGCTCCTTGCACTCGCCCAGCCACTGCTGCGACAAGGTGTTCTCCAGTACCACCTGGCCATCCGCGCGGCGCAGCACGCACAGCGCCACCGGGGCGGTCTGGATGATCGCGCGGTTGAACGCTTCACTTTCGATCAGTGCATCGATGCGCTGGGTCGCCGGGGTGATCAGGCGCCGTTCGACGCGCGTCACCAGGCGCCCCACCAGCACGCCGATCAGCAGGATCAGGGCGCTGGCAGCCAGCAACGGCCACCACAACACCTTGAGCAAGGCCTTCAGCCCAATGGCATAGAACAGCTTCCAATCCGAGTAGCCCAGCTTCTTGCGCATCACCAGCTGGTCGGGCCAGAAGCCTTCCCCGGAGAAGCCGAAGTCATGGCCTGTCTCCAGCTTCGGCAAGGGCAGCGACGGGTACACGCTCGACACGCTGCGCATCATCACATCGCCTCTGGGGTTGAGCATCATGAACTGCCCTGCCGTGTCATCGTGCAGCGTGCTGGCCACGTCGCTGGCATCCATCTCCATGCCGAGCCAGCCCGATCGGGGCTGGTGGAAATCCACCCGCACGAACAGATACAGCCGCGGCGTCGACGCCTGCTGATCGCTGAGCCAGACCGCCTGGTCCGCCTCGGGCAGGGTGGGATCAATACGCTGCAGGCGGCTCAGCACCGCGCCAGGGATCGGCGTATCGAAGCTGACCGTGCGGTTCAGGTACACCACGCGGGCCGCCACCTGATCGGCGACGTACAGCAGGTTGATGCGGTTTGTCGTGAGGAAATCCACCATGCGCCCGGACAACTGCAGGTCCCAGCGGAGATCGTCATCGGGCTGTCGGTGGCCGACCTGCTGCGCCACCGCGAACTGTTGCCCAGGTGGCTTCGCCACCGCCGACAGCGCGAGGCTCTTGAGCAGCGCCTCGCGCTGGGTGAAGAACACCCGTGCATTGGCGATGGCATCGCTCATGAGCCCCTGACGACGGGAAACTTCGTTTCTGAGAATCGAGCTCAGGGAAATGATCGCACCCACCACCATGCCCAGCACCAGCAACTGGGCGAACAATCGCAGCAGCCGGCGCACGGCCTTGGGGGTGGAGAAGAACGAGTCGGTGGGTTGCAGGAAATGCTTCAATTTCATGGCGCCAGCTTAAGTGCCCTTTGCTGCGCAGCACTATCAGGCAAGCCTTAAAAATGCGCCCCAGCACAGCCAGGGCGCTTGGCTCAGCTCGATGTACCGCCGCGAATGCGCATGTCGGCTGGTGCACCGGCGCGGTTTCACGTGGTGAAACGCCGGGTCAGGTCGGCCATGGCAATCGCCAGCCTGGACAGCTCGTTGCTTGCAGTGGCCGTCTGGCTGGCGCCGTCGGAGGTCTGCACCGAGTGATCGCGAATGCTCACCAGGTTGTGGTCCACCGAACGTGCCACCTGCGCCTGCTCTTCGGAAGCGGTTGCAATCAGGAAGTTGCGGTCGTTGATCTCGGTGATCGAACGGGCAATCGCATCCAGTGCGGCGCCGGCTTCCTGCGCGATCCCCAGGGTGTCCTGTGCATTGACGCGGCTTTGCGACATCGCCGTTACCGCCTGCTCGGCCCCCGCCTGGATGTCGGCGATCATGGTCTCGATTTCCTTGGTGGACTCCTGGGTGCGGTGGGCCAGTGCCCTCACCTCGTCGGCCACCACGGCGAACCCGCGCCCCTGGTCACCGGCCCTGGCAGCCTCGATGGCAGCATTGAGGGCCAGCAGGTTGGTCTGCTCGGCAATCGCGCGAATCACGTCCAGCACCTTGCTGATGTTCTGTGCCCTGTTCGCAAGGCCTTCGACTTCCCCGCTGGTGGACTCGACAATCGTTGTCAGGTTCTGGATGGCGACAACCGCCTGGGTCACCCGCTCGGAACCGGTGCGGGTCGAACTGGCGGATTGCTGGGTGACTTCCGACGCGGAGGCTGCGTTGCGCGCCACCTCTTCGACCGCAACCGTCATCTCGTTCACGGCGGTGGCGGCCTGTTCGATTTCATCGCTCTGCTGCTGCAGCCCGCGGCTCGATTCCTCGGCCACCGAATGCATCTGTTCGGCCGCAGCGGCCAACTGGTTCGACGAGTCGCCCATCAGACGAATGGTGTCACGCAGGCTGGCCTGCATGCTCGCGGTCGAGGCCATCAGGTCGGTCAGCTCGTCCTTGCCGGACATCGGCACGACACTGCGCAGGTCGCCTTCGGCAATCCGCTGGTTGATCCCCAGCACCGCCAGCAACGGTACGGTGATGCTGCGCGCAAACAGAACCCCCATCAGGATGCTCAACACCACGACCACGCTGATGATCACGATCACGGTCTTCACCGAGCTCTGATAGATGGCCTCGGACTCGATCCCCGATTGGCGGGCACCTTCGCGGTTGATGTCCATCATCTTGCCGATAACGACCTGCAGGCTGTTCGCCAGCGGCCGAGTCGTCTGGTTGAGGTACTCGGTGGCTTCGGCGGCGTGGTCGGCCTGCACCCGCTCCAGAAAGCTGTCCAGCTGCCCTATGTAGTTGGCGATCCCTGTCTTGACATCGTCGTAGGCCGCTTGTTCGTCCGGGCTGGACACCTGGTG
Source organism: Pseudomonas sp. PS01300 (assembly GCF_029960155.1). Taxonomy (NCBI): domain Bacteria; kingdom Pseudomonadati; phylum Pseudomonadota; class Gammaproteobacteria; order Pseudomonadales; family Pseudomonadaceae; genus Pseudomonas; species Pseudomonas sp. PS01300. Next base: position 156,182 of record NZ_JASCPN010000006.1, read on the forward strand.
ACGATAGTCGGTGACCGCCTTGTCGAGCTCGCTGCGTGCACCGGTGATGGTCTCGATGGACATCTTCCTGATCGCTGGGTCATTGGTACTGAGGAGGCGATAGCTTTCAAGCCGCAGGCGCAGCACCAGCGCGTCGATCGCGCCTCCCTGGCGCACACTTTCCATCCAGTTCTTCTCGATTTCCAGGGCAGCGGCACGCACTCGGCCCATTTGCATGATGGAAACCACACCCAGGACAATGACCAGCACGTTCAATACGAAAAACACCAGTATTGCTCGATGGCCCAGCCTGAAATTTCTAAGCAGCATGTTCAATCCCTCATAGAAACAAGCAGAAAATCGGAGGCACCCGACTCCGCGTCGTTGCTGGTGGGGACTTTAATGAGGGCGTTTGAAATAGCCTATCAGGCAAGCCTGAAAACGGGCCTGCACACCGCCCTCCGATGATCGGCGATCGAGGTACGCCCACACTCCGAGCGGCCAGGCGCCCTTGCGTGGCGGTGGCAGCCGCTAGTTGAACAGGCGTTGCAACTCCGTCGGCGGCAAGGGCCGACTGAGCAGGTAACCCTGCGCGTAATGGCAGCCCTGGCCCACGATGAAGTCCAGGTGGTCAGCCTCCTCGACGCCTTCGGCAACCACTTCGAAGCCCAGCTCGCACCCCAGCCCGATGATTGCACGACAGATCGCGTGCAGCTTGCCGCTCTGGGGCTGGCCGCTGACGAAGCTCCTGTCGACCTTGAGGATGCTCAATGGAAAACGCAGCAGGCAACTCAGGGCTGAGTAGCCGGTGCCAAAATCATCCAGCGCCAGCCGCACGCCCATGCTCACCAGTTCATCGAGGCAGGCCTTGACCTGGGCACTGTCGCTGACCCACTGGCTTTCGGTGATTTCCAGGATCAGGCTCGCCGGCGGCAGCCCGCAGGCCTGCAGAACGCGCCGCACCGAGGCGGCGAAGCCGACCTGCTCCAGCTGCAGGCTGGAGACGTTGACCGAACAGTGCAGCTGCCCCTGCCCGGCCAGCTGCCAGTCGCGGACCTGTCGACAGGCGCGCTGCAGCACCCACTCGCCAACCGGCACGATCTGCCCGGTGGCTTCAAGGGTGGGGATGAACGCCAGCGGCGGCACCAGTTGCCCGGCAGATCGCCAGCGCAGCAGCGCCTCGACACCCGCGATGTAGGGGCGGCCCTGATCGACGCGGTAGAGCGGTTGATAATGCAGTTCGAACTGATCCCGCTCCAGGGCCCTTCCGAGGTCCGACTGCAACGACGTACTCGCGACGGGCGTCGAGACCACGTAAAGCGCCGACTGATTCATCACTCACCCCTCCCACGCAGGCGTGCCATAGCCCATCCACCGCTTCGAAAGACTCCTCCAATCAACAGGCTTGCCGTCAGAGAACGTCACTCCCGTGACAGGCCAATGTTCAGGCACATGCCGCAGCGCGGACCATCAGCAGATCCTTAAAAATGCGCGTGGGCTCAGGCGGTGTGCTGCTCCCCCGCACGCCTGAGCAGTTGCTTGCAGCGCTCGGTCAGGTGCACCACGCGCAGGTGCTTGCCGGCCTTGGCATAGCGCTCGCGCAGGGTCTTGATGGCAGCGATCGCCGAGTAGTCGACCACCCGCAGGTGGGCGCAGTCCAGGGTCACCTCGGCCGGGTCGTCGGCCGGGGTGAACTGGTTCAGAAAGGTGGTGACCGACGCAAAGAACAGGGTGCCGTGCACGCGATACAGCTTGCTGCCGTCGGCGTGCACGTCGCTGTCGGCGTACAGCTCGCGGGCCTGCTTCCAGGCAAAGTTCAGGGCGGCGATGATGATGCCGAACATCACGGCAGCCGCCAGGTCGGTGAACACCGTGACCACGGTGACCGCCACGATGGTCAGCACGTCGTTCACCGGCACCTTGTGCAGCACCCGCAGCGATGCCCAGGCGAAGGTCTGCTGCGCCACCACGAACATCACCCCCACCAGTGCCGCCAGCGGAATGCGTTCGATCAGCGGCGCGAGAAACAGCACGAACATCAGGATCATCACCCCGGCCACGACGCCCGACAGCCGACCGCGCCCGCCGGAGCCGAGGTTGATCACGGTCTGCCCGATCATCGCGCAGCCGCCCATGCCGCCGCACAGGCCCGAGACCATGTTGGCCGCGCCCAGCGCCACACATTCGCGGTCGGGGTGGCCGCGGCTCTCGGTGATTTCGTCGGTGAGGTTGAGGGTGAGCAGGGTTTCGAGCAGGCCGACCATGGCCATCAGTACTGCATATGGCGCGATGATGCGCAGGGTGTCGAGAGTCCATGGCACCTCGGGCAGGGCCAGGCCCGGCAGGCCGCCGGCAATGTGCGCCATGTCGCCCAGGGTGCGGGTGGGCAGGTCGAACAGGTACACCAGCAGGCCCACACCGAGAATCGCCACCAGCGCCGGCGGCACGGCGCGGGTCAGGCGTGGCAGCACGTAGACGATGGCCATGGTCAGCGCCACCAGGCCGAGCATCAGGTACAGCGCATTGCCGGCAAGCCAGGCCTGGCCGGACTTGAAGTGTTCGAGCTGGGCCAGGGCAATCACGATGGCCAGGCCGTTGACGAAGCCGAGCATCACCGGGTACGGCACCAGGCGCACCAGCTTGCCCAGGCGCAGCAGGCCGAACAGCAGCATCACCAGCCCGCCCAGCAGCACCGTGGCCAGCAGGTATTGCACGCCGTGCTGCACCACCAGCGCGACGATCACCACCGCCATCGAGCCGGCGGCGCCGGAAACCATGCCCGGGCGCCCACCGAACAGTGCGGTCAGGGTGCAGATGATGAAGGCGCCGTACAGGCCCATCAGCGGGTTCAGGTGCGCAACCAGGGCGAAGGCGATGCACTCGGGCACCAGGGCGAAGGCGGTGGTGAGGCCGGCGAGCACGTCGGCGCGCACGGGGGCGAGGCGGAAGGGTTTGCGTGTGGGCTGCATCGGGGTTCCAATCGGCAGGGCATCGCCTGCGGGGGTGACAGGGCATCGAGGGGGTGCAAAAGGTTGGCTAGCTTACCTCAAACACAAACGGCGTCGCAGCCATCGCGGGGCAAGCCCGCTCCCACAGGACTGTGCAGAGCGGGCTGGACCCGCGATGAAGGCGACACCCTCATCGCACCCGGTCGCGGCTCTGCACCGCCAGGTCCAGGGCCTTGTGCATGTCCAGCCGCGCCGAGCGGCCGACGTCCTTGTCATTGAGCTGGTAGTTGCGCTCGGACGGCAGGATCGGCGCGGTCAGGTCTTCGGCGTCCATCGGCTCGAAGTCGCCCTCGCCGCCCAGGGTCATGGCGCTGCGGCGCAGCAACAGGCGCAGTTGCTCGGGCTGCAGGCGCGGGTTGATCGAGAGCATGGCCGCCACCACCCCGGCCACCATCGGCGTGGCATAGGAGGTACCGCAGTGCACCTCGCCGCGCTGGTCGGCCTGCGCAGTGGACGCCTGCACGCAGGCGGCGGCGGTGATGTCCACGCGCGCGTCGATGTTGGAGGCGGCGCGCTTGACCACATAGGCCGGATCATCCACCGCCACCGGGCGCTCGCTGCGCTGGTGCCCGCCCACCACCAGCAACTGCTCGGTGACGAACGAGGACGGCAGGCGGTACTCGTCGGTACCCGAGTACGACGCGCCATTGCCCGCCGAGTTGATCACCACCACGTCCGGGTGCTCCTTGCGCAGCCACAGGAAGAACTCCTCCAGCAGCTCTTCATAGCCGCTCATGGCCAGGCCCGAGCGCACCAGCGAGTCGACCTCGTCGCCCTCGACGTTCTTCGCCCCCACCCGGTGGATGCCCCAGCTCCAGTTCAACACCCGCACGCCATCCTCCACCAGGTTGACCGAGGCGGCGATGTTGGCGGTGATGCCGGCGTCGGAATTGCGCTCCACGATCACCTCGAAGCCGGGGCTGGCCGGGTCGAGCCCGCGCAGAAAACCGGTATTGCCGCCCTGCTCCCAGCGCGCGGCGAGCACCCCGGCCACCGTGCTGCCATGCCCGTCGGGCTTGTCGGCGTCACGCGCGTACAGGCAGGTGCGTGGTCGCTCGCCGCGGCACGGGCCCAGGTAATCGGCGAAATCGGGGGCGTCGAAATCCACGTCGCGCTCGATCACGCCGATGCGAACCGGGCTGACCGGTACCGCCGCATCGCGGGCAGGGATGCGCCGCTGGTAGAAGTTGACCGCGTCCATGAAACGGTTGGCGGCCCACTCCTCGCCGCCGGGCCGGGCCTGCGCATCTGCGGGTTCGCGCTCCTCGCCCTTTTCCGGCGCGGACTCCTCGATCACCACGGCGTCCACGCTGACCTCGCTGCCCAGGCGCAGCACCATGGCATCGCGCTGCACCAGGTCACTGACCGGCAGGCGCAGCTGGTAGACGTTCAGCGGCGCGATCGCCCCCACCACCTTGGCGCCGTACTTGTCGGCCAGGCGCCGGGCCTCCTGCAGGCCGTCGTGGCGCTCTTCGATCAGCAGGCTGACCAGGTCGACATAGGTGGTCAGGCCGTCCATGTTCTTCGCCACCTCGCCCGGCCCGGCGGGCACCACATGGCTGGCCTTGAGCGACAGCCACACCGGGTTGCTGGCCTGGCCGCCCGCGTCCTGCAGCCACAACGGGCCGCTGTCCAACCGCGCCGTATCGAGGTTCAGCCGCAGCGTATCGCCATCGCGGGTGACACGGGCGGCGGGCAGCACGTGCCCGTCCAGATGCACCCCGGGCGTGCCGTGCGCCAGGCCGCGGGTGCTCACGCACCACTGCTGCTGCACCGCGCTCAGCACATCGCCACAGCGCTGCAGGCCGGTGATGCGCAAGGGCTCGGCGGCGATGGCCAGGGTGCTGGCCAGGGCCAGCAGGGCGAAACCGGGTGCAATCAGGTGGGGCAGCATGGGCGACTCCGTTGCAGGGTGGCAGGCAATGACCATCCGACCGGCTGGCGCAGGTCATCGTTCAGCGGGGCAAGGCTTGACCCCGCGTTTGCGCGCCGCGCATGCTTCGGCCTCCACGACTTTCAAGGAACGACTGCATCATGAAGCTGGAAACCTTGGCGATCCATGCGGGCTTCAGCCCCGATCCGACCACCAAAGCGGTTGCGGTGCCGATCTACCAGACCACCTCGTTCGCCTTCGATGACACCCAGCATGGTGCCGACCTGTTCGACCTCAAGGTGGCCGGCAACATCTACAGCCGCATCATGAACCCCACCAACGATGTGCTGGAACAGCGCATGGCCGCGCTGGAAGGCGGCGTGGGCGCACTGGCGGTGGCCTCGGGCATGGCGGCGATCACCTACGCCATCCAGACCGTGGCAGAGGCCGGCGACAACATCGTCTCGGTGGCCAAGCTGTATGGCGGCACCTACAACCTGCTGGCCCATACCCTGCCGCGCTTCGGCATCCAGACCCGCTTCGCCGCCCATGACGACATCGCCGCCCTCGAGGCGCTGATCGACGACAAGACCAAGGCGGTGTTCTGCGAGTCGATCGGCAACCCGGCCGGCAACATCGTCGACCTGCGCGCGCTGGCCGATGCCGCGCACCGCCATGGCGTGCCGCTGATCGTCGACAACACCGTGGCCACGCCGATCCTGTGCCGCCCGTTCGAGCACGGCGCCGACGTGGTGGTGCACTCGCTGACCAAGTACATCGGCGGCCACGGCACCAGCATCGGCGGCATCGTGATCGACTCGGGCAACTTCCCGTGGGCCGACCACAAGCAGCGCTTCGCCCTGCTCAACACCCCCGACCCGTCCTACCACGGCGTGACCTACACCGAGGCCTTCGGCCCGGCGGCGTTCATCGGGCGCTGCCGCGTGGTGCCGCTGCGCAACACCGGCGCGGCGCTGTCGCCGTTCAACGCCTTCCTGATCCTGCAGGGGCTGGAGACCCTGGCCCTGCGCATGGAGCGTCACACCGAGAACGCCCTGAAGGTGGCCCACTACCTCCAGGGTCACGAGCAGGTGGCGTGGGTCAAGTACGCCGGCCTGCCGGACCACCCCGAGCACGCGCTGGCGCTGCGCTACACCGAGGGCAAGCCGGCGTCGATCCTGTCGTTCGGGATCAAGGGCGGCCAGGAGGCCGGTGCACGCTTCATCGACGCACTCAAGCTGGTGGTGCGCCTGGTGAACATCGGCGATGCCAAGTCGCTGGCCTGCCACCCGGCCTCCACCACCCATCGCCAGTTGAACGACGAAGAGCTGGAAAAGGCCGGCGTGCCGCGTGACATGGTGCGCCTGTCGATCGGCATCGAACACAGCGACGACATCCTGGCCGACCTGGCCCAGGCACTGGAAGCGTCGCGCGGCTGAGGCATCGGCGGGCAGGCAAGCGCTACACATTCATCTGTATATCCATACAGATAAACCTTGCCTGCATCGCCAATCCTGCGCATTCTAGGGCCCATCACAGCCCGACCAAGAGCTCACTCGGCCATGCGCCTGTACCTCTGCGAAAAACCCTCCCAGGCCAAGGACATCGCCAAGGTCCTTGGCGCCAGCCGCCGCGGCGACGGTTGCTGGGTCGGCACGGGCGTCACGGTGACCTGGTGCATCGGCCACCTGCTCGAAACCGCCCCGCCCGACGCCTACGATGCCCGCTACAAGCGCTGGTCGCTGGCCGACCTGCCGATCATCCCGGCGCAATGGAAAATGCTGGTAAAACCCAGGACGGCCGCCCAGTTCAAGGCGGTCAAGCGCCTGCTCGGCGAGGCGGCCGAACTGGTGATTGCCACCGACGCCGACCGCGAGGGCGAAATGATCGCCCGCGAGCTGGTGGAGCACTGCCGCTATCGCGGGCCGATCCAGCGCCTGTGGCTGTCGGCGCTGGACGACGCCTCGATCCGCAAGGCCCTGGCCGCCCTCAGACCCGGCGCCGCCACCTTCAACCTTTACCACTCGGCCCTGGGCCGCTCGCGTGCCGACTGGCTGATCGGCATGAACATGAGCCGGCTGTTCACCCTGCTCGGCCGCCAGTCCGGCTATCAGGGCGTGTTGCCGGTGGGCCGGGTGCAAACCCCGACACTGCGCCTGGTGGTTGACCGCGACCGCAGCATCGCCGATTTCGTGCCGGTGCCGTTCTGGGCCATCGATGTGCAGTTGCGCAGCGCCGGCGAGGTGTTCAATGCCCAGTGGCGTGCGCCCGACGAGCTGTGCGACGACCAGGGCCGCTGCCTGAACCAGGCGTTCGCGCAGCAGGCGGCTGCGGCCATCCAGGCGACGCCCACGGCGCGCCTTTTGACGCTGACCACAGAGCGCGTGCGCGAGGCAGCGCCGCTGCCCTTCGACCTGGGCACCCTGCAGGAGCTGTGCTCGAAGAAATTCGGCCTGGGCGCCCAGGAAACCCTCGACATCGCCCAGGCGCTGTACGAAACCCACAAGGTCATCACCTACCCGCGCAGCGACTGTGGCTACCTGCCCCTGAGCCAGCACGCCGAGGCGCCGGCGATTCTTGCCGCGCTGGGGCGCGCCGACCCGAGCCTGGCGCCCTTGCAGCCGCACCTGCAGGCGCAACGCCGCTCACGCGCGTGGAACGACGCCAAGGTCAGCGCCCACCACGGCATCATCCCCACCGCCGCCGCGCTCGACCCGGCGCGCCTGCCGCCCAAGCACAAGTCGGTGTATGTGCTGATTCGTGCCCGCTACCTGGCGCAGTTTCTGCCCAACCATGAATACGACCGCACCCAGGCCGACTTCGATTGCGCCGGGCAGGCGCTGCGTGCGGTGGGCAAGCAGATCGTCGAGCCGGGCTGGCGGCGCGCGCTGCCCGAAGCCCTGACCCCGCCCAAGGGCCGCGAGGCGCCGGTGGCGCAAGTGCTGCCGGCATTGCACGAGGGTCAGCTGTGCGAGGTGGCCGGGGTCAACCTCAAGGACCTGTGGACCCAACCGCCCAAGCCCTTCACCGAAGGCGACCTGATCAAGGCGATGAAGAACGTCGCCAAGCTGGTGGACGACCCGCGCCTTAAACAGAAGCTCAAGGACACCACCGGCATCGGCACCGAAGCGACCCGCGCCGGGATCATCCAGGGCCTGCTCGACCGGGGCTACCTGGTCAAGCAGGGCAAGGCGCTGTCGGCCACGCCGGCGGCGTTCAGCCTGATCGACGCGGTGCCAAGGGCGATTGCCGACCCTGGCACCACGGCGATCTGGGAGCAGGCGCTGGACATGGTGCAGAGCGGCGAAATGAGCCTGGAAGCGTTCGTGGCCAAGCAGTCGGCGTGGATGAGCAAGCAGGTGGAGCGCTGCTCGGGCATGAGCCTGCGCATTTCAGGGCCGCCGGTGCCGGCCGGACGCGGCGGCGCGCCGTGGAAGAAAAAGCGCAAGAGCAGCGCCACGGCCGGCAAGCGACCCCGTGCCACCAAAGCGAAAAAAACCGGGGCTTAGGCCCATGCCGGCTGCTTCGCCGGCAAGGCCAGCCCCTACAGAAACCACCGACAAGGAATGTGTATGAAACTGGGCTACACCATCGTTTATGTACCCGATGTCGAGGCATCGTTGAGCTTCTTCGAGAATGCCTTCGGCCTCAAGCGTCGTTTTCTGCATGAGTCCGGCGATTACGGCGAGCTGGACACCGGGCCAACCACCCTGGCCTTCGCGTCGCTGGAACTGGGCGAGTCGAATTTCCCGGAAGGTTTCGTTGCCGCCAGCAACAGCCACAAGCCCCTGGGCATGGAGATCGCGCTGGTGACCGAGAAGGTCGCGGCGGCCCACGCCAATGCCCTGGTCAACGGCGCCGAGGAAATCAGGGCGCCGCAGAGCAAGCCCTGGGGCCAGACGGTTTCCTACTTGCGCTGCCCGGCCGGGGTGCTGGTGGAGCTGTGCTCGCCGATGGGTTGAAAGCGCTTGGCCAGCAAGGCTGGCGCCTACAGGGGCCGTCCTTGGCAAAGCCTTTGGCTCACGCGCGAATCACCGCCTTGAGCACCGTCTTGAACGTCTCGATCTGCTCGTCGCTGAACGCGGCAAATACCGTGTCCTGCTGCTCGCGCGCAATCGTCCACAGGGCCTCGGTCTGGTCGATGCCGGCCACGCTCAGGCGCACATGCCCGGCCGCCTCGCTGTCGCACACCAGCCCCTTGCGCTTGAGGTTGGCCACCGCCTCGTCGATCTCTCGCGCCGGCATCGCCACCTCGCGCTGCAGGTCGGCCAGGTTCAACCCCGCATCGTTCTCCAGCACCATCAGCATGCGCGCCTCGCTGGTGCGCAAGCCACTGGACAGCTGGCGCGGCTGGTAACTGGCTTGGTAGGCACGCAGCGCCTGGGTCATCAGGTAGTACAGGTTGTGGCTCAGGCGCCCCTGAAAATGGCTGCTGGGGGCCTGCCCCTCTTCGCGTCGGGTCATGCGGGTGTGCGGCAGCACCATCGAGTACGCACCCTGGTGGTAGAGCAACGGCGAACGCCCGCCATCGTCGAACGCTACCACCTTGCCCAGCATGATCCAGTGGTCACCGCCGTCGAGCAGCTGATGGCGTTCGCACTGGAAGCACGCGGCGCAATCGGCCAGCAGCGGTGCGCCCCCCTCGCCCGCCCGGTGCTCGATGCCGGCAAAGCGGTCCTCCCGTGGCTTGGCGAAGTTGTTCGACAGCTCGATCTGGTCGGCGGCCAGGATATTCACCGCAAAGTGGCTGGCGGCCTCGAACACCGCGAGGCTGCTGGAGCGCTTGTCCAGGCTCCAGAGGATCAGCGGCGGGTCCAGCGAGACCGAATTGAAGCTGTTGGCCGTGACCCCGACCTTGTTGCCCGCGGCATCGGCGGCGGTGACCACGGTGACGCCGGTGGCGAAGTTGCCCAGGGCGCGGCGGAACGCGCGGCTGTCGAAGGCCACGGCAGGTTCAGTAGACATGCAAGACTCCCCGGCTGCCGCCAGGGCAGCCGTACGTTGTTGTTATGGGCAGGGCGCGGTGTTCACACCATGCTCGGGTCGGGCTCCAGGCCCATCAGCTCGCGACCGAGGATCTGCGCGCAGACGTCGTAGTCGGTGTAGGCATGGGCGCCGGTCATGTGCGAGTCGCGCCACAGGCGCTGCATCTCGTTGGCCTCGAACCAGGCGGTGCCGCCCGCGGCTTCGAACAGGCGATCCACGGCCTGGATGCACATCTTCACCGCATAGCCCTGGTTGGTGCGCCAGAACGCCAGGGTCTCGCGGCTGGGGTACTGGTGGCGGGCGCTGTGGTCGGCGTGCTCCTGCCAGGTTTTTTCGAGAAAGGCCCGCGCGGCGGCCACCTGGTGGGTGGACTCGGCCAGGCGCATCAATGCGGGGGTGGCTGCGCCAACCGCGGCGCCGGTGTAGGCGCGCACGCGGTTGGCGGTCTTCTCGCGGAAGGCCTGGAGCATGCGCTCGGCCACCCCCAGGCTGACCGTGGAAAAGCCACTGGCGAAGTACGGCCGGTACGGCGAATAGAACACCTTGCTGTCCGGGTACAGGCCGAAGCCGGCGGACTTGCCTTCCATCATGTCCTTGGCTTTCTGGATGCGGTACTCGGGCACGAAGGCCTTGTCGATGAGCAGGGTCTTGGTGCCGCTGCCCTTCATGCCCGCAGCGTGCCAGTCGTCGCGGATCACGTAGTCGCTGCGCGGCAGCACGGCGAAGCAGTAGTCCTGGGTGCCTTCGGCGTTGGCGCGGCGACAGCCGACGATGGCCCATTCGGCATGGTCGCTGCCGCTGCTCCAGCCCATCTCGCCGCTGAACAGCAGGCCGCCCTCGACCTCCTCGATACGCCCGAACGGCGCGATGCTGCTGCTGGCAGTGGCGTCGCGGTCGGTGCCCCAGATCTCTTCCTGCAACCGGGCCGGGAACATCGCCAGCTGGTGGCTGTGGGTGCACAGCAGGCTCATGGCCCAGGCGGTACTGGCACAGGCACCGGCCAGCGCGGCGATGCAGTCGGCGAATTCGGGCAGGGAAATTTCCAGGCCGCCATACAGCTTGGGCTGGAAGGCGCGGTGCAGGCCGATGCCCTTGAGCAGCGCGATGTTTTCGGCGGGTACCTGGCGATCCTGCTCGGCACGGGCGGCGTTGGCAGCGATGGTCGGCAACAGTGGCTTGAGGTCTTCAAGCAGCGGGTTTGGCTTTTTCATGGAGGGCCCTGCTTATTATTGGATGTCCGGGCCGGGCTGCGAGGTGGGCAGCTGGCGGCGGATGCAGGGCCAGTATGGGATGGGTGTGACGGGGGGAAAATGCACCTTCCAGAGGCAAGGTTGTACTTTTCATGGGCCCCTTCGCCGGCAAGGCCGGCGCCTGCTATCGGTAGGAGCCGGCCTTGCCGGCGAAGGGGCCGCAGGGATCAGCCCTTGACCCCCTGCTGCAACCCCTCCCAGAGCCTTGCCACATGCTCGCGCTCGGT